>CAZCXQ010000009.1:0-28661 GCA_964502655.1 uncultured Sphingorhabdus sp. | reverse complement strand
GCTTTTCGAAAATCATCGGGTTCGAGATGGAGATTATCCCGCCTGAGGAAATTCTCCGCCACAACCCATTCATGACGCTTGATGGTGTCATCGCCGGTGCGCGGACGACCCAAGACGGACATGCTGACCCGTCGGGTATTTGCAACGCGCTTGCCATTGGTGCCAAGAATATGGGCGCCAAAATCGTGCGCAAAAACCGCGTGACGGGCCTGACGCAATTGCCATCTGGCGAATGGGATGTGGAAACGGAAAAGGGCACGGTTCGGGCCGAAATCGTCGTAAATGCGGCGGGCTGCTATGCCCGGCAAATCGCGCAAATGGCGGGCATTGATATTCCGGTGACGAACATGGAACATCATTATGTTGTCACCGATCCTATCCCCGCATTCAAAGATCGCGATGAAGAAATACCGGTCATGCGTTGCCCCCATGTGTCGGGATATTTCCGGCAGGAGCAGAAAAGCGGATTGATTGGCGTATACGAAAATACGGGCCTGGCCGAAGCATGGGCGCCACGCGGTGGAAACCCTGAATGGGATTCGACGAGCGAGTTGTTCCCCGAAGATCTGGAGCGGATTGCCCCATGGCTGGAACGTGCGATTGAACGGATGCCGATTTTTGGTGAAGTTGGTCTGCGGCGCTTCGTCAACGGCGCGATCCCGCATACGCCCGACGGCGGGCCTCTGTTGGGGCCAGCGGTTGGGCTGAAGAATTTTTGGCATTGTTGCGGCACAAGCTTTGGCATCGCGCAAGGCGGCGGGGCTGGAAAATATCTGGCGCAGTGGATGGTGTTCGGTGATGCCGATATCAACATGACCGAATTCGATCCGCGCCGTTACGGCCCTTATGCGGACGAAGATTACAGCCGCGCTAAGGTTTTCCTTGATTACCGCATGACGTTCACGACGCGGCTTCCCGGTGAAGAAGAACCCGACGGCCGCCCGCAAAAGATGAGCGCGCTATATGGCCGTTTGCTGTCCGCTGGCGCGGTATATGGCGAAACCTACGGTTGGGAGCGGCCCAAATATTTTGCCCTCGACGGCGCAGAAGAAGAAGGCGGCTATCATCGCACCAACAGCTTTGACGCGGTCGCGGCGGAGGTAAAGGCGGTTGCGGAGCGGGTTGGCGTGCTCGACCTGTCTGGTTTTGCGAAATATGATGTGAGCGGGCCAGATGCCGAGGCATTCCTCAACCGTATTTGCGCCAACCGCATGCCCAAAAAATTGGGCGGTATCGGCTTGGTGCATCCGCTTTCGGTGCAGGGCCGCATTTATGGCGAAATGACCGTGACGCGTTTCGCCGATGACCATTTCTACTGCCTCTCGGCGGCAGCGGCGGAACAGCGCGACTGGGATTTGCTGATCCAAAGCAAATTGCCAGACGAAGATGTAACCATCCGCAATTTGACGATGGACCTTGGCGTTCTCGTGATGAACGGCCCGCGTTCGCGCGACGTGCTGGAAAAGCTAACCGACGCCGACCTTAGCAATGAAGGTTTCCGCTGGCTCAGTGGTCAGGAGATCGTGATTGCGGGCATCAATATGCGTGCGCTTCGTGTGTCTTATGCCGGGGAATTGGGCTGGGAATTGCATCCAGCGATGAAGGACCTCGCTGCACTCTACGAAGCAGTATGGGAAGCAGGGCAGGAATTCGGCATCGTCAATTACGGACTGTACGCAGCGAACAGTATGCGCGTCGAAAAGGGGTATAAGGCCTGGGGCTCCGAGCTCACCAACGAATTGACGATGATTGAGGCTGACATGCCGCGCTTCATCAATTTCAATAAGGATGATTTCGTCGGCAAGCAGGCGACGTTGGATGCGCCTGAACGCTTCCGCATTGTGTACGGCGCGGTTGATGCAGACAATGTCGATGTGCGCGGCGGCGAACCCATATTGGTGGGCGACCATTGTATCGGCCTGACGACATCAGGCGGCTATGGCCATCGCGTTGGCAAGAGCCTGTTTTTCGCCTGTGTGCCCATACAAAATGCGGTGCCGGGGTCGCAGTTCGACATCGTGTTACAGGGCGAACGACGCATCGGCACAGTGCTGGAGCACCCTGTTTATGATCCTGATAACGCCAAGATGAAGGTGTGATCTGCGTGGCTGAATTACCCAAAAAGGCAAAAGTCGTCATCATCGGTGGCGGTGTCATTGGCTGCTCGATTGCATATCACCTGACCAAGATCGGCTGGGACGACGTGGTCTTGCTGGAACGCAAGCAATTGACCAGCGGCACGACATGGCATGCGGCGGGGTTGGTCGGGCAATTGCGGCCCAGCATCAACATGACCAAGCTCGCAAAATATACGGGCGAGCTCTATCGCGGACTTGAGGCCGAGACGGGCCAGGCAACGGGCTATCGCCAATGCGGTTCGATATCGATGGCCACTAATGCCGAACGCTTTGAGGAACTAAAGCGCAGCGCATCCATGGCCAAGGTATTTGACCTGCCCGTGCATGTCGTGACACCACAAGAAATCAAAGAGCTGGCGCATATCGTCAATGTCGATGATGTCGTCGGCGGTATTCATATCCCAAGCGACGGCTATGCAAATGCAGTCGATATTACGCAGGCCTTGGCCAAAGGTGCCCGCACTGGCGGCGCGAAAATCTTTGAAAACACCAAAGTCACCAGAATCCGCCACAATGGTGATCGCATCACGGGCGTGGATACGGACGATGGTTCGATTGACGCGGATTATGTCGTCATCTGCGGTGGCATGTGGACGCGTGATTTGGCAGCCAGCGTTGGCGTTGCCGCCCCATTGCACGCATGTGAGCATTATTATGTTCTATTTGAAGGCGTGGAGGGCATCGACAATACACTGCCGGTTCTGCGCGATTATGATTATTGTGGTTATTATAAATATGACGCGGGCAAGCTGCTGGTCGGCGCATTTGAACCCAATGCGCGGCCGTGGGGTATGGACGGCATATCCGAAGATTTCTGTTTCGATGAAATTGCGGGAAGCTTCGAACATTTTGAGCCATTGCTGATCGATGCGATGCGCCGTGTGCCTGCACTGGAAAAAGCGGGTATTCAAAAATTCTTCTGCGGTCCCGAAAGCTTCACCCCGGACGTGCGATACCATCTGGGTGAAAGCGCTGAATTGAAAGGCTGCTTTGTTGCCGCTGGCCTCAATTCCATCGGCCTGCAATCGGCTGGCGGCGTGGGCAAGGTCATGGCGGACTGGATCCGCGATGGTATTCCGCCCGCTGACCTGTGGACCGTCGATATCCGCCGCAACATGCCGTTCCAGATTAACCGCAAATATCTGCGCGAACGCGTTACCGAAAGCCTCGGCTTATTGTACGCGACGCATTATCCGTTCAAGCAATATGAAACCGCACGCGGGGTGCGCAAATCGGCATTGCACGACCGGCTCGTCGCGCAAGGTGCGTGTTTTGGCGAAGCTTTCGGCTGGGAACGTGCCAACTGGTATGGCGAACCCGGCAGCACGCCCGCATATGAATATAGCTATGGTCGCCAAAACTGGTTTGAAGCCAATGCGGCGGAATGCAAGGCCGTGCGCGAAGCGGTTGGCCTGTTCGACCAATCAAGTTTTGCCAAATTCCGTCTTGAAGGCCGCGACGCCATGGCCGTGCTCAACCGCGTCTGCGCGAACGACGTCGACGTAGCCCCGGGCAAGCTGGTCTATACCCAATGGCTTAATGAAAAAGGCGGGATTGAGGCTGACCTGACCGTCACGCGCCTTTCGGAAACCGCATATCTGATCGTCACCGGCGCTGAAACCGAGGTGAAGGATTTCAACTGGTTGAAACGCCATACGCCCGAAGATGCACATGCCGTGCTGACCAATGTGTCGTCGGGCATGGGCGTGATTTCGATCATGGGACCCAACAGCCGCGCGTTGCTGCAATCGATTAGCCCCAATGACCTGTCGCATGAGGCGTTCCCCTTTGCGACCTCGCAAGAGATTGAGCTGGGCTATGCCATCGTGCGCGCATCGCGCATTACCTATGTCGGTGAGCTGGGGTGGGAGCTTTATATTCCCACCGAGTTCATGGCGGGCGTATATGACGCGATCGTCGCGGCTGGCGCGGCGTTTGGATTAAAACATTGCGGCTATCACGCGCTGAACGCGCTTCGTATGGAAAAGGCCTATCGCCACTGGGGCCATGACATCACGGATGAGGATACACCGTTGGAAGCTGGCCTTGGCTTCGCTGTGAAGATGGACAAGGCGGGTGGTTTCATCGGGCGCGAGGCTTTGGTCGCGCAGAAGGAAGCTGGCCTTAAGCAGCGCCTTGTGCAGTTCTTGGTCAAATCACCCGAACCAATGCTCTATCACAATGAACCGATTTGGCAGGGCGACCGGATCGCCGGCTATATTCGTTCCGGAATGTATGCCCATACCCTGGGCGGCGCATGCGGGCTTGGCTATGTCGATGCCGCCGACGGCGGTGTCGTCGGGCCAATTGGCGCCGATGATTATGAAATCGAGATTGCCGGTGTCCGCTATCCCGTCACCGCGTCGCTCAAACCTTTTTATGACCCCACAAATGCACGGATCAAAATCTAATGTCACACACTGAACTTATGAGCCGCCTCGCTGCGAACACGCAGGTTGGATACAGCTTTGATCAGGAATTTTACACCAGTGATGCGGTCTTCAAAGCGGACTTTGATCAAATCATCAGCCAGAAATGGCTGCTGGCCGGTCATGTGTCACGCATCCCGGAAAAAGGTGATTATTTCCTGTACCGGGTCGGTAATGAACAGATTATCGTTATTCGTGAAAACAGCGAAAGCGTCCGCGCATTTTTCAATGTGTGCCGTCACCGGGGGTCGACGATTTGTCAGTCGGAAAGCGGTAATGCGCCGCGTCTGGTCTGCCCCTATCATGCATGGACATTTGGGCTTGATGGCCGCTTGATCTCCGCGCGGTTAATGCCGGAGGATTTCGACAAAACCGAAAACAGTCTGTTCGCGTGCCATATCCGCGTTTTTCATGGCCTGATTTTCATCAACATGAGCGAGGGCGAACCGGACGATTTTGACGCGACCTTTGGCGACATGGGTGCAATTCTCGACTATCACGGTTTTGCTGACGCCCGGATCGCGCACGCCGGCAGCTATCCCACGACCGCCAATTGGAAGCTGGTCATCGAGAATTTCTTTGAATGCTATCATTGTGTGCCTTCGCATCCGGAATTCTGTTCGATGCATGCATCAGAGTCGATCGTTGCGGTAGGCGCAGGGCCAAGTTCGGGGCCTGCTGACGCTATTGCAAGTTTCACGCCCAAGTTACAGGCTTGGGAAGCGAGCGCAGCAGCGGCAGGCCGACCAATCGGTAATATCGACGACGCCCCCGAAAGCAGCCACCTGCGTCTGTTGATGCAACGGATGAACAAGGATGGCTGGTCATCGGAAACGCAAGACGGTTCAGCGCCTGCGCCATTGATGGGCAAACGGACAAAGGCAGATGGCGGCCGGATGCACCTGAGCTTCAGCCCGTTCAGCCAAATTGTTGCCGACGACCATTTCGCTATCCTGTTCCAGTTCACGCCGCGCGGCGCGCTGGAAACCGATGTGGAAATGATCTGGCTTGTCGATGGCCGCGCGACGGAGGACCAGGTTGACATTGAAAAGATGATCTGGGGCTACCACGCGACGACGACGCAGGACAAAGTCATCACCGAAAATAATCAGGCGGGCATTATGTCGAGCCGTTACCGTCCGGGACGCTATTCTGATCAAGAGGGCAGCGTTCTGAAGTTCCAGAAATGGTATTTGAACCAGTTCGGGCTGGCGCGCGCCGAGTGACCATAGCCGCCAACATGCGGGCAGTTTTGCTGACCGGCCATGGTGGTTATGAAAAGCTGGAATTGCGTGATGATGTCCCGGTACCAAAGCCGGGTGTTGATGATGTCCTGATCCGTGTTGGCGCGGCGGGCGTCAATAATACGGATATCAACACGCGCATTGGCTGGTATTCCAAATCAGTTGCTGAGGCGACGGATGTGGGCGCTGCAGAAGGACTTAAAGGCGCGGGCGACGATGGCTGGTCCGGTGCCGCGTTTCAATTTCCGCGCATTCAGGGTGCAGATGCGTGCGGAAGGATTGTCGCTATAGGCGATAATGTCGATCCCGCCCGTATCGGTGAACGGGTGTTGGTCGAACCCGTCTTTTGCGGCGCGCGCCGTTACGACATCCTCTATTTCGGTTCGGAAGTGGATGGCGGCTTTGCGGACTATGCCTGCGTTCCTTCGGTTCATGCGCACCGCGTTGAATCTGCGTTATCGGACGTCGAACTGGCTAGCTTTCCCTGTGCTTATGGAACAGCGGAAAACATCCTGACGCGTATCAATGTGCAGGCTGGTGAGCGTGTACTCATCACGGGTGCATCAGGTGGCGTTGGCTCCGCGGCAGTCCAGCTTGCGAAACGGCGCGGGGCAGAGGTCATCGCCATGGCAGCCGATGCAAAGGCGGATAGCGTCCGCGCGCTCGGCGCGTCCCGCGTCATTCCGCGCGATGCCAATCTCGTGTCGTTGTTCGGGCAAGAATATTTTGACGCCGCCGTCGACATTGTCGGTGGTGCGCAGTTCGGCGAGATCCTGAACGCCCTAAAGCGCGGGGGCCGCTATGGCGTGTCGGGTGCGATTTCCGGGCCTGTTGTCGATCTTGATCTTCGGACGCTCTATCTCAAAGATTTGCGCCTGATCGGTTGCACGGTTTTAGAGCCGGGTGTTTTTGCAAACCTCGTCTCCTATATTGAACATGGCGAAATCCAGCCGGTGGTTGCAGCCACCTATGACTTGTCCGACATCGTCAAAGCGCAAGAAGCGTTTTTAACGAAGCAGCATGTCGGAAAGATTGTCCTGTCGCTTTAGTCGACGGTTTCAATCAGCTCGCCGATACGTCCAACGATTTCGTCGATATGCGCTTTTTCGAGAATGAGCGGCGGCGACAATGCGATGATATCGCCGGTCGCGCGGACCAATACACCATTGTCGAAGCATTTGTGGAACAACTGCATACCGCGCTTGCCAATGCCGCCTGCATGAGGCGCAAGCTCAATGGCAGCAACAATGCCCATATTGCGGATATCGATAATGTGGCGCTTGCCCTTCAGGCTGTGCACCGCATCCTGCCAATAATTGTGCAGCGAGCTGGCGTGCTCAAAAATCCCCTCCGACTTGTAAAGGTCAAGCGTCGCAAGTGCTGCTGCCGCTGCCAAGGGGTGGCCGGAATAGGTGTAGCCGTGGAACAATTCGATGCCATCAGGACCGCCCTCTACCACACCGTCATGGATGTGGCGGCTGACGGCAACCGCGCCCATCGGCACGGCGGCGTTGGTAAGGCCCTTTGCCATCGTGATGATGTCTGGCGTCACGCCGAGCGTTTCCGATGCCGTGGTGCCGCCGACACGGCCAAAGGCGGTGATGACTTCGTCAAAGATCAGTACAATGCCGTGCTTGCGCGTGATCTCACGCAGTTTTTCGAGATAGCCAATCGGGGGTACCAGAACGCCGGTTGACCCCGCCATGGGCTCAACAATTACGGCGGCAATGGTTTCGGCGCCATGCAGCGCGACGATAGCCTCAAGATTGTCGGCCAGATGCGCGCCCCATTCTGGACGACCCATGGTGAAGGCGTTATGTTCCAGATTATGGGTGTGCGGCAGATGGTCAACGCCCGTTAACAAGGTGCCAAATTGCCGCCGGTTGTTGACGATGCCGCCGACCGAAATGCCGCCAAAGCCAACGCCATTATAACCACGCTCACGTCCAATCAGGCGCGTGCGCGTGCCCTGTCCGATGGCGCGCTGATAGGCGAGCGCGATCTTCAATGCGGTGTCGACCGATTCTGACCCTGAATTGGTAAAGAAAATGCGGTCCAGCCCCTCAGGCATGATCGTCGCCAGCCGCGACGCCAGTTCAAACGCGAGCGGATGACCCAATTGGAACGGCGGGGCATAGTCCAGCTCTGCCGCACATTTCTGGATCGCCTCGACAATCGGCGCGCGGCAATGGCCTGCGTTGACCGCCCATAGGCCCGCGGTACCGTCAAGGATCTGACGTCCGTCGTCGCTGGTATAATGCATGTCCTTTGCCGACGCCAACTGACGCGGCGTGGTTTTGAACGCCCGGTTCGCAGTAAACGGCATCCAAAATGCCGCTAAGGGGTCGTTTTCCAGTTTCATCCATTCGCTCCAGCAACCAGTTTCATATGCTTATGCGATATGCAGGCCATTATCCGTGATTGAAAAGATTGTTGCGTCCGGAAAATTTTGGTGGGCATTAATTTTTCCGCTGTTTTGCTTGCACGCGGCATTTGACCCAATATCCAACCAAAAAGAGCGCTGCCACCAGAACGCTGGTCCAAAGTTCAATCGCGTGCGATGTCGACACGCCCATCAACACCAGAACGCCGACCATCCCGGCAATGGCCGTCCAAGTGCCATAGGGATGGAACCACATTTTGATCTGTAGTTTTTCAGGGGCCGTCGCTTCGAAATCGGCACGGAGCCGTAACTGCGCCCAAGCAATCAGCAGATAGATAAACAGCATGATCGCACCCGAAGCATTTACCAGAAAATTGAACACCCTGTCAGGCGACAGCACCGATGCGGCAAGCGCGACATAGCTAAAGAGGCTCGCGATCAGGATCGCACGGGCAGGCACTTTCGCTTTGCTCAATTGCACACAAGATTGCGGCGCATCGCCATTTTTGGCGAGACCGAACATGGCGCGTGACGTGATATAGATGCCCGAGTTCAGGCACGACAGAACTGCGACAAGCACAATGCTATTCATAATCAGATCGGCGGCGGGATAACCCATGACGCGCAACGCTTGGGCAAATGGCGATACGCCAACTTCGATTTCGTTCCATGGCACGATGGAGACGATCATCAGGATCGACAACACGAAGAAAATCAAAATGCGTGTCGATACCGATATCGTCATACGCGCGATGGTGCTTGCGCCATCTTCGGATTCTGCGGCCGCCAGCGTCGCGATTTCGGCGCCGCAAAGCGAAAATATCGTCGTTGAAACGCCAACAAAAATGGCCGCCACACCCGCTGGTGCAAAACCACCATGTTCGGTCAGGTTTGAAAAAGTCGGACCGGAGGGCGACGTGATGCCCGTGGCATAAGCGGCGGCAGCCAGAATGAAGACGATAATCGCCACAACCTTGGTGGAGGCGAACCAAAATTCGAATTCTCCGTAGGATTTGGCGGACATCAAATTCACCGCGGTCAATATGGCCATCAACGCCACACCGATTTCCCAAACCTCCAGCATCGGAAACCAGCTGTTTATAATCTTCGCGCCCGCAATTGCCTCAATGGCGATCACGACGACCCAGAAATACCAATAGAGCCATCCGACAAGAAATCCCGCCCAATTACCAACGCCGGTACGGGCAAAATCGGGAAAGGTCTGAACACCGGGCATCGCCATCGCCATTTCGGAGATCATCCGCATGACGAGTAAGACGAGGAATCCCGCCAACGCGTAGCTTATAACGGCAGCAGGCCCGATTGTGCTGATGGCTGTCGATGAGCCAACAAACAGGCCAGCCCCGATGATGCCGCCGAATGTGATCATCGAAACATGCCGGGACTTGAGTGTTCGGCTAAGTTCGTTCGACCCAGTCCCTGCTGGTGGCGTCGCTACATTCGTGTCCATGTGTCGGTTTCCCCCTCGTTCAAAACGGTTCTAGCTTCGAAATAAGTGATCTGTAAATGACGGCTATCAAACAATTGTGATACCCGCAGTGTTTCGTCGCGAAAAAGTTGGAACGGACGGGTTATAATTTTTGCTTATAAGCCGCGGCATTGGACTGACATGCGCTTGCTGGGCTGATATGGCTTGGGCGAGGGGATGTAATAACCGAAATGGCCACCGTCTTAACTGACCACCGAAAAGAAAAAATCGCAACGATTGAGACGCTGGATGCGCGGTTGCGCTGGTTGTCGTCATGGATTGTCCATAACGCCAACCATTTACGGGAAAAGCGCGACGGCCTTAAGGTGGGTGGTCATCAGGCCAGTTGCGCGTCGATGACCGCGATTATGGCTGCGCTATATTTCCATGCGCTTCGCCCGCAAGACAAGGTGTCGGTTAAGCCCCATGCAGGCCCCGTGCTGCAGGCCATCCATTATTTGCTGGGCAATCAATCTCTCGCGCAATTGCAGCAGTTTCGCGCATTGGGCGGCGCACAAAGTTATCCGTCACGCACCAAGGATAAAATCCCGGTGGATTTTTCAACCGGCTCGGTTGGATTGGGCGTTGCGATCACGGCCTTTTCCAGCCTCGTTCAAGATTATCTTGTTGCGCATGGGTCGCTAGATGAAGCGGACGCCGGCCGGATGATATCGCTGATGGGCGACGCAGAGCTTGATGAAGGCAATATCTACGAATGCCTGATCGAAGCCTATAAGCACGACATTCGCAATTGCTGGTGGGTCGTTGATTATAACCGCCAGTCCCTCGACAGCACGACCGCTGACCGCATGTTCCGGCGCTTTGATGATATTTTCGAAACCTGCGGTTGGCGCGTTGTCACGTTGAAGAATGGCAAGTTGCAACGTGCGGCATTCTCGCGGCCTGGCGGCAAATCGCTTGAGGACTGGATTGAAAATTGTCCCAATGCTGATTTTGCCGTGCTTACGTATAAGGGCGGTGCGGCCTGGCGCGAACGATTGATCGCGGACATTGGCGGTAAACCGCATGTGGCAAAGCTGCTCGACAGTTTTGACGATGACGGCTTGGCGGCCCTGATGACCAATTTGGGCGGGCATTGCATCGAGTCTTTAATGGATGCGTTCGACAGCGCCGATGATGACCGACCGACGTTGTTTATCGCCTACACCGTTAAAGGCTACGGCCTGCCGCTCGCGGGCCATAAGGACAATCATTCGGGGATGATGAACCCCGCGCAGATTGAGCAGCTTCGCGTTAGCATGGGCGTTGAGGTCGGGCAGGAATGGGAACCATTTGCCGGATTGGGTGGAAATATCGCGGCGCGGCTGAAAGACTTTGTCGGGCAGAGCGTACTCGCGCACAAACCGCAAGAGCCCGATGCGCCGGTGATCGCCGTTCCCGATCACCTTCCTGTTCCATCTGGTGATGTTCAGTCGACACAAGCAGCATTTGGCAATGTTTTGCTGGATCTCGCCAAATCCTCTGAAACATTAGCCGACCGTATCGTGACAACCGCGCCTGATGTTACCCAGACGACCAATTTGGGCGGGTTTGTAAACCAACGCGGGCTTTTCCGCCGATCCGATGTGGCTGATATCTTCCGTGATGCCAAAATTCCGTCGGCACAAAAATGGGCGGCACATGCGGCGGGACAGCATATTGAACTCGGGATTGCAGAGAATAACTTCTTTCTGTTGCTCACGTCGCTTGGGCTTGCCGCGCCGCATTTCGGAACGCGGCTGATTCCCGTTGGTACGGTATATGATCCCTTTATCGCGCGCGGATTGGATGCGCTGAATTATGGGTGCTATTCCGATGCCCGCTTCTTGTTGGTTGGGACGCCATCCGGGCTGACCTTGGGGCCAGAGGGCGGTGCACACCAGTCGATCAATACGCCGCTGATCGGGATGGGGCAGCCTGGCCTTGCCTATTTCGAACCGGCTTATGCGGATGAAGTTGCATTGTTCATGCGCTGGGCATTTGAGCATATGCAAAAGCCCGACGGCAGCTCGGTATATCTGCGGCTGAGCACGCGCCAAGTGCCACAGGTGCAACGCGCTGGTACCGAATGGGAGGCGAACGCGTTAAAAGGCGGCTATTGGTTGCGGCAACCTGCACCCGGCGCCGAAGCGGCGATTGTTTTTACAGGCGCAATTGCGCCTGAAGTACTGGCTGCTTTTGACCAACTGGCGGATGATATTCCCGGACTGGGCGTGTTAAATGTGACGTCGCCGGATGTCCTGCATCGCGACTGGTCTGCCAGCAAGGCCGCGCGCTGGACTGATAAGCCCCTGCAAATGTGCCATGCCGAAGATCTGTTATCGGTCTTGGCACCTGATGCTGGGCTCGTGACCGTGATTGATGGTTCGCCAGGCGCGTTGTCGTGGCTGGGCGGTGTCAGTGGCATGCGGGTCAGCCCGCTGGGTACGGATCGCTTCGGTCAGACTGGGGATCTCATCGATCTTTACGACACATACCGCCTTGATGCGGTTGCCATCATTGATGCGATGGCGGAGCTGTTTCTGAAACGTTGACTAGCCTCGGCCACGTACTAGATTGGGTGTGATTGGCGCGCCCTACAGGAGTCGAACCTGTGGCCTCAAGATTAGAAGTCTCGCGCTCTATCCAGCTGAGCTAAGGGCGCGCGCTGAGAGGCGCAATAACGGCTTTGCCTGCGAACGCAAAGCTGCTTATGTCATTTTATGCAAGATGCTCCTATTGTAACCGAAAGCGCAAGTGCCGTCACCGGACGCCAGTTCCGCTATTATGATTTCGTCATGGCCGCATTTGTGGCCATTTTGCTGCTGTCCAACATCATTGGCGCGGCAAAACCCGCTGCGGTGACCATAAGCGGGGAGCAATTGATATTCGGGGCAGGGATATTATTTTTCCCGCTTGGCTACGTCATCGGCGACGTCCTGACCGAGGTGTATGGCTATGCCCGCGCAAGGCGCGTCATCTGGGCCGGCTTTGCGGCCCTGTTGTTTATGGCGTTCATGAGCTGGGTTGTCGTTGCCTTGCCGCCAGCCCCGGGCTGGGAAGGGCAGGCCGCCTATGAAAGCGTGTTCGGACAAGTATGGCGGATAGTGATTGCGTCGATCACCGCTTTTTGGGCGGGTGAGTTCGTCAACAGCTATGTCATGGCGCGCATGAAGATCTGGACTGGCGGCAAGCATCTGTGGTCGCGCACCATTGGATCGACCGTGGTGGGGCAGGGCGTCGATAGCATCATATTTTACCCGCTCGCCTTTTGGGGCTTATGGAGCCAAGAACAGGTGATCAGCGTTATGATTACCAACTGGCTGCTGAAAGTGGGCTGGGAAGTTGTGCTGACCCCCCTAACATATGTCGTTGTGGGCTGGTTAAAGCGTAAAGAGGGCGTCGATATTTTCGACGAGGGCACCAATTTTTCGCCCTTCAAAACCAAAGTTTAGGACGTCATGCAGGATTATTTGCAGCAGTTGGCCGAATATTGGATCGGCTATAAAATGCGCTTGGTTGAGGCGGTGGGACTGACCAACGATGCCATGCACATCCACGGTTCATTGTTGATACTGTTTGGCGCAGCAATGATATTGCGCCGCAGGCCCGACAGTGTTTGCTGTTGGTTGATCGTGCTCGTCGCCGAATTGTTCAACGAATATGCTGATCTGCAGGGTCAGGCACCGGGCGAGGCGACAATCGACGCTGCCATGCATGATCTTTATAATACCATGGTTTGGCCGACGATAATCCTAATTTTGGGTCGGTTTATGTTTCCGCGCGCCAAAAAAATCTGACGCAAAACCCAACATATCAGGCGATTTCGCGGATCAGCCCTTCAAATAATCTCCGGCCGTCTGATCCACCCTGTATGGCCTCAATCATCCGTTCGGGATGCGGCATCATGCCGAGGACGTTGCCTGCGTCATTGAGAACACCCGCAATATTGCGCGCTGAACCATTGACCGGCTCGGCATAGCGAAACGCAACGCGGCCTTCGCCTTCCAAGCGATCAAGCGTCGCGTCATCCGCAAAGAAATTGCCGTCATGATGGGCCACCGGAATGTGGATTTTCTCACCGGCTGAATAGCCGCTGGTAAACATGGATTGACTGTTTTCGACCGTCAGACCGACGGTGCGGCAGACGAAACGGATGCCCGCGTTGCGCATCAATGCACCGGGAAGCAGTCCTGCTTCGGTCAAGATCTGGAAGCCATTGCAAACGCCAAGAACAGGGACACCGCGACCCGCAGCGGCAATGACAGCCTGCATCACGGGCGAACGTGCCGCCATTGCGCCGGAACGCAGATAATCCCCATACGAAAAGCCGCCCGGAATTGCGATGAGGTCTAGTCCGGTTGGCAATACGCTTTCGCGGTGCCACACAAGGCTTGTGTCTGCGCCGGTGATGTCACGGATGGCAACCGCCATGTCACGGTCGCAATTCGATCCGGGAAATTGAATGACGGCAGCGCGCATCATGCTTGCTCGATTTCGAAATTCTCAATGACCATATTGGCCAACAATTTCGTGCACATGGATTCCAGATCAGCCTTGGACAGGCCCGGCTCATGCTCGATCTCAATCAGGCGGCCGGCCCGCACATCATGAACGCCCGAAAACCCAAGGCCTTCGATCGCGTGGTGAATGGCTTTCCCTTGCGGATCCAGCACGCCGTTCTTCAGGGTGACAAAAATACGGGTTTTCATGTGGGCCCTATCTGCTTGGTTGTTCGCCTTTCCTATAGAAGGCGCGCCGCGCGATTCAAGGGTAAGCTCGCGCCCAACAGGATTTTAAACGCGTTCAGTGCGGTGATTTTGTTGCGACGCATTTACGGATTGGACGTCGCCATGATGGGTTTGGCAATTGCCGCGTCAGGTAAGGCGCGAAATGTGAACTGTGCGGGTTTGCTGAGATACTGCTTGGCCAGTACCCATAAATCCTGTGCAGTGATCGAATGGAACGTTTTTTCGTTCTGCCGGAACCGGTTCAGCTTATCCGGATTGGTTTGCGCTTCTGCTGCAACCCCCAACCATGTCGGGTTGCGCTTTTTCCAATCGGCGTAGCTTTCGAGCACAGGTTTGCGTGCGCGTTCAAACAGGTCGCTGTCAACGGGCGCTTTCACGATTTCCGTCATGACCAGATCAACCGTATTTTCGATGGTCGCGAGGTCCTTAGGGTCGCCTGCTGTCGAAATCGAAAATGTACCACGGTCGCGATAGAATTCAGCCATCTCTGATCCTGCCTGCACACCATATGTCGCGCCCAGCTTTTCCCGCAATTCGTCGGTAAGGCGAAGGGTTACCACACGTGCCAACAGGTCCATCGACTGTGTTAGCTTTTGATCGCGGTCACCCGTGGTGGGCCAAACCCGGCGCCATCCCAGCTGATTGGCTTCACCCTTGTGCGGGATATCGAAATTCCCGCTGGCCGTGCTCCAGCGTGCGTCCTGAGCTGTCATATCTGCCGCGCCGGTTCGGGTGGGCATAGCGCCAAAAGTGCGGGCAACAGCACCGATTGTAGCGGCTTCGTCGAGGTCGCCGACGATTGCGATTTCCAACCTGTTCTGGATCAGCGCATCACCCAACGCAGATTTTAGCTGCGAAAAATCGGCGGCTTGGATGTCTTCAAGCGGTGCAAGCGCAAAGCGGGGGTCATTGTCCGTCATGATTCGCGCCATGGCGATGCTCAATGCCGAACCCGGAGTTGCGTCCAGCCGCGCGTAGATTTCTGGCAATGGGCGGCGGAACAAGCGAAGGGCACTGTCGGCATAGCCGGGATATTTCGTGTATGCGGCCATCACCTGCAACTGGCGTTCCAAGTCCACAGGTGCAACCGCGCCGGTGCCGCCGAAATAGTCTTCAGCTACCCCGAACGCGGGTGTGACGGTTGTCCCGGCAAGCAAGGAGCGCAGGTCTTCAAAATCATGCGCCGCAAGACCGCCGGAAACATACGCCCCGGACATCAGCCAAGCCAACACCGCCTCGTCCTTCGCAAAAAAAAGCAATTGTCCGCCATCGATCCGCAGGGAATAGCGCACGCGATTGTCCTCAAAATCGGTTTTTTTGAGGTTTAGCAAAACGCCATTGGCAAAGCGGATGGTCCGAATGCCAAGGTCGGCAATGACGCTATCTCCAACGACAGTGCCGGCTGGACCAAAGTCCGTATAGGCAAATGCTGACGCCTGGCGCGCAACGGGTGCCGCGACCGCAACGGCGCGGCTCGCACCATAAGCCGCCAAGATATCATCGGAAGACGTCCCTGACGTCTGCTTCGTCGACAGAAATATTTGCGGGGCCGTCATCTGGCCGAACCATTTTGCGAATTCCGCATTAATGGCAGCTTTCGTCATGAACGGACGCAATTGGCGCCATATCAGCAACCGGTAGGCGTCTGAATTATAGACGTTATCGTCAAGTTCGACCAATTTTTTGACGATCGAAGCGCTTTGCTCTGTGCGTTCTGCCTTGGCATTGTTTTCATAAGAGGTGTCGAGGCGCTTTATCTGCTCGGCAACTTCGGTGTCATCAAAGCCATATTGCACGGCTTGCCGGACAGCCTGTTCTGTAAACGGCAGCAACGCCCGCCAACCGCCGTCTTTGCCGGCTGCGCCAAAGCTGACGGCGGCATAATTGTCGCAGATATCTAAGGTAAAGTTTATACCGCCGCCTAGAAAAGGGATGTCCTCTGAACGCGATCGGCGGCTTATCCGCTGGGAAATGATGGCCGATGCAATTTGCATCTTGAGTTCAATCATCGCCCGTTCGACGGTGTCGGGGCGGGGCTTGTCCTTGAAAAACTGTTGAACGACAATGGCTTCATTGATTTCAGGATGGGTAAAACTTGCGGCAGATACGCCACGCGACGTATCGAGTTCGCACCGGTCAAGTTTGCCCAAGGGTGGTGCTGCGACCTGCCAATCGGCGAATTTGTTCGCCAATTCGCGTTCAATCGCGACAGGGTCCACTGGCCCAACCACGATGATCTTGATCCGGTCTGGGCGATAATATGTGCGATACAGCGCCTTCAACCGGTCCGCAGGTGCGGTTTCGATGATTTCGGACAGCCCAATCGGGTAGCGGGTCGAAAAATAGGTATTGGGGTAAAAGAGATTGTTGGCGGCCCGCCAACTCTGAAACGCGTAATTTTCGCGCTCGCGTCGCTCCGCCAATACGATCCCGCGCTCACGATCCACCGACGCCGGGTTAAACGAGATATTGCCCGCGGTCTCGCGCATCAGGAACAAGGCGCGCTCAATCAGGCGTGGGTCGGCTTTCGGCAGATCAAGCTTATATTCGGTCCGTGTGTACCCCGTTGACGCATTGGTATCCGCGCCAAAGGATAGGCCAAGCCGTTCAAGCATTTTGACCATCTCGCCCTCGGGCACGTTGGTGCTGCCATTGAACGCCATATGTTCAATGAAATGCGCAAGACCCTGCTCGTCCTCCGCCTCTGCCGCTGACCCGAAGTCGATAGTCATGCGCACAAGCACCTGATTCTGGGGGCGCTGGTTCGGGCGAATGGCGTAGCGCAGACCATTGGGCAGCCGCCCGTAAATGATACTGGCGTCTGGTTCGAGGTCGGACGTCTCCGCATTCCAGGGTGCGGTGCGTTCCGTACCCTCGACTTTCGTTCTCTCGTGCGGCGCAGCGAACAAAGCGGGTGTGCCTACAACACAGGCAGCCACCGCCAATACAAGTAAAAGTCTCTTGTTCATCGATCGACTTTGTCCAGAGAAAGCCACCGATACGCAAGATGCAAAGATGTAAATTCTTGTGTTACTTGCCTTTACGTAGCCTATGGCTAACCATATCGAGCACGGCACCTTCGCTTTCATCCGGCATTAGGCCAAGACGGCGCGCGACTTCTTGATAGGCTTCGGCTTCACCACCCAAATCACGGCGGAAGCGATCCTTATCAAGCTTTTCGCCGGTTTCGATATCCCAAAGGCGGCATCCATCGGGGCTGATTTCGTCCGCCAAAATGATGCGCGAAAAATCGCCATCAAACAGTCGGCCGAACTCTAGTTTAAAGTCCACCAATCTTATGCCAATCGCTGCAAACATGCCGCACATGAAATCATTGATGCGGATCGCCATCGAAGAAATGTCCTGCATTTCCTCCTGCGTGGCCCAGCCGAAACATGCGATATGCTCTTCGGCGACAAGCGGGTCGCCCAGGCTGTCGTCTTTGTAGCAATATTCCAGCAATGTGTGGGGCAGGGGTGTGCCTTCTTCGATGCCTAGCCGTTTGGACAACGTGCCCGCAGCGACATTGCGCACAATCACTTCGATTGGCACGATTTCAACTTGCCGGATGAGCTGCTCACGCATGTTCAGGCGGCGGATGAAGTGGGTGGGGATGCCAATATGGCTCAGGCGCGTAAAAACATGCTCTGACACGCGATTGTTAATGACGCCCTTGCCGGAAATCGTACCTTTTTTCTGGGCGTTAAAGGCGGTGGCATCATCCTTGAAATATTGGATCAGCGTGCCGGGTTCAGGGCCTTCATAAAGAATCTTGGCCTTGCCCTCGTATATTTTGCGGCGGCGGGTCATATGCGGTCCCTGACTTTGCTTAAAATGACGTGCCCCGGCAGGACCGGCCGTAAAGTGACCAGACGCTGCCGGGGCATTTTGTTCGCTATAATCCATTGCATGCGGCGGCGCAATTCGAGATAGGCCCCTTAACGGACAGGAAAGGACAGATTTTTGCCCATCGATCTGGATTTGCTGCTTCAGGCCTACGCCAATGGCATATTTCCGATGTCCGACGCCCGTGATGACCCCGATACGTTCTGGATTGAACCCGAATATCGAGCGATTTTGCCGTTGGACGGGTTTCGGCTGTCCAAATCATTGGCGAAAACGATCCGGCAGGGGCGGTTTACGGTCACGGCGGATACCGCTTTTGCTCAAGTTATCGCAACATGCGCCGAGTCGCAGGATGATCGGCGCGAGACGTGGATAAACCCCGATATCGAAGAATCCTTTTGTCAGCTGCATGCACAAGGCCGCGCGCACAGCGTGGAATGTTGGGTCGATGGTCGATTGGTCGGCGGGCTTTACGGGCTCGCCATGGGCCGTGCATTTTTTGGCGAAAGCATGTTTTCGCGCGAGACCGACGCGTCAAAGGTGGCGCTGGCATGGCTTGTCGCACGTCTTAAAATTGGTGGATTCGCATTGCTGGATTGTCAGTTCATGACGGACCATCTGGCCAGTCTTGGTGCCGTTGAAATCACCCAAAACGCCTATCTGAAATTACTCCAATCGGCGTTGACGACGACCGGTCAGCCCTCGTCGGGCTTAGCGTCTTCGCCTGCTGGAGCAGCCGGTTCGGCAGGCGCAGCCTGGGGCGCACTGGACGATGCGTTATCGGCAGGCGCTGGCGCTTCTTCCGATGGTTTTTCTTCGACCGGCGTTTCTTCGCCGGGGAAGCTCATCCTGCAGCTTTTGACCCAAACATCGTAAACCGGATGTTCGACAACATTTGCGGCCGGGTTTTCTTTGAAAAGCCAGCCTGAAAACACACTGCGCCATTTTTCAGCATCATTTGTGCCGGGGGGGCGTTCATGCACCAGCAGTTGAACAAAGGCACCTTCATCGGGGTAATTTTCCCACGGCGCTGTTTTTTCACAGGCACGCAATCTTATGACAACTTTGCCAAAGCGAATGGCTTCGCCGGGTTTAAGTTCAATGTCGCGCGTCTGTCCGTTGCGTTTGTTCAACAGGCCCAGAACGGCAACACGTTCGGCCATGGGTGTGCCGAGTGAATTACCAGAACCAGCAACAATCCGGTCTGCGGTTGCTTGGGCTTTACCGGATTTTTCCGGTGCCAGCTTTTCTTCGTCAGTGGGGCCGCACGCCGCGAGCGTTGCCAGCAACGGCAGCAGCATCAGGCTGTGCCGCCGAATCATGATGCGTCGGGACTCCACGCCTCATAATCGCCAGTGGCGCGGGCACGATGGCCGCCACGCTGTATCGATCCTGCTGGCCGATAGGCACGGTCCGTGCCCGTCAAATTGGCCTCAGGCAGTGTTTCATAACCGCGCACTGGCGGCAAATAGCTTTCGGGATCGCCATCATGGGTGCCATGCAACCATCCATGCCAGTCGGGCGCAACGCGGCTTGCATCGTTCGCGCCATTGTAGATGACCCAGCGACGTTTACCGTCGGACGACTGGTAATATTTATTTCCCTGGGCATCACTGCCCACAGCTTTGCCCTTACGCCAGCTGTAGATCGTTGTGCCGATGGTGGCACCGTCCCACCAAGTGAAGATTTTACCGAGAATACCCATGGACCCGCGATTAGGAGCAAGCACGTTTCGGTGCAATCCCTATTTGCCTTACTTTGCGGTCCATTTAACCGTGTCGCCCGCCGAAATGCCCAGCTCGGCGGATAACCCCCCGCGCAGTTCCAATACGGCCCCAACGGGTTCACCCGATTCAACCGGTATTGTGGAATACGGAATTGTGTTTTCGGCGATGCTTTCAATCGTGCCGTCTGTCCGGACGAAGATGATGTCGAGCGGGATCACCGTGTTCTTCATCCAAAAGCTTGCCATGCGCGGTTCAGGAAAGGGAAAGACCATGCCGGCATTGTCCGCAAGCTCGGTTCGGAACATCAATCCCTTGGCCTGCTCCATCGATGTCTGCGCAAGTTCGACAGTAAACGCCCGCGTCTTGCCGCCGCTGGTAACGCACAATGTCACTTGTTCAAGCCCCGCGGCAGAGCGACCTGCGCCCGTTCCGGGTTTGCACCCTGCGGTCTGGTTTCCGCCATTGGCAGGCATTGTGCACGCGGCCAGCGAAAGGGTGGCAGCGTAAAGGCCGATTTTGCCAAGCTTACTTACATTCATTTAGGCGATCCTTTTTCGATTCTGGCACAGTTTATAGCGGCACTGCCGGCCTGTTTTACAAAACAACTGCCGTTTCCACCAACATTGATCGTTCCGGTTCCGCGATTGAAGATGTTGGCGGCTTCGTCCACATTTACCCGGGATTCCCCATTGCCGATATGTTCGAGCCGCAAATTGCGCATAGGCACATTGGCTGCGTCGAAATGACCGGTACCGTTCAACGTGACGCGTCCGTCACGGACTTTTCCGCTCTTTATATCGATCCGTCCGTTTCCGTCGATGTCGGCCGAAAATTGGTCGGTGATTAGCCGTTCCACCGCAATGGAGCCGTTACCCGCCACGAGCATGCGGGCGGCGTCTTGTTGCTTTACCTCGGAAATTTGAAGGCTTCCATTGCCGCTGAGCGTCATGTCTTTGATAGCCTGAGTCGATAGCATGACCTCAAGCGGCTGCGTCATCGGGACGCCCTTTTCATTGTTCACAGCACCCTGAAGACGCACACGCAATGTCATGCCGACACGTTCCAGCTTTAGGGCGTCGAGCACTCTTTTGTCGCCTTTGGCTCTCGCCGATGGCGCTTTGCCGGTTTGCACCTGTACTTTCATATCGCCGATGACTTGAATATTCTCAAAGCTGGCGACGAGGATTTTGCGTTCGTCGGCCATCGCAGGCGGCACTGCAAAAAATCCGACGGACAGCGAGATGGCGACAATTAATGTGCCAAACTTGCCTCGCCCCATTCCACCCAGCCGAGCCATTTCGGTGTCCTTTTCATATAATGTCCGTGCGGCGCATCACACACAAAACCAGCATCAGATATGGCCCCAGTTACGGGTCGGGTCAAATGGCATCCGCCGGCAATATGTTTCCAAACCGGCTCAATCCGATTTTGCCATATTGCCGCAGCAGGGTCCGGCGCTTTGCCATGCTCCAAAAATATCAGCCGCCCGCCAGGACGCAGGACGCGCCTGACCTCCGAAAGCGCGGCGGTTGGATCTTGAACCGAACATAATGTGAAAGTGGTGACGACTGAGTCAAAACTGCTGTTTTCAAACGGAAGCGCCTCTGCAATGCCGTTTGCGAAATTTGCGCTTCGGCCTGATCGCAAGAGCGCATCTTGCGCGCGGCCAAGCAACTCCGGCGAGGGATCAACACCCGATAGAGATCGCACCTGCGACCAGTCGTAAAACTGCAGATTGGTTCCGCCGCCGCAGCCCAGTTCCAGAATGTCCCCCGATGCACGCGGAATTACTTTTGCGCGATCACGCATCACCGCAGGCTGGGTGCATGCGCAACCGATCAGGCGGGGGACAACGTGCCGGTCCCACCAACCGTTCATGCGCTGCACTTCTGCAGATTTATGAGCAATTGATGTCTCCCGAGCCCATGGATTTTGAGGCGCAGGTTGCGCCGCCCGTAACATTGATGTCGCCGCTGCCTGCGACCTTTGCGTCAACCTTGCCGGTGGCGTTAATGCTTACATCGCCCGAACCTGCGATTGACAGTTCGGCATTCGTTGCGGTGAGTTTTTGTCCATTGATACTGCCCGATCCAAGAACCGAGAAATTGACGTTTTCAGCCGTCCCGGCAATGATTGCGTCACCGGATCCCGCAATTTTGGTTTCCAATGTTTTGGCGACAACTTGCGCGACTTTCAGGCTACCTGATCCTGCGATTTTGACCTCAACGGCGTCACCTTCCATTTTGTCTGCAGTGAAATCGCCTGAGCCGGCCAGTGACGCGGCCGTTAATTTGGGCGCCGTGATTGTGATGGTGACAGCTTTGCCTTCGTCTCCGAACCAATTGCCCTTGATGCGGCCAATTTTGATGGCGCCATCGTCCAATATGTAACGCAGCGTGGCCACGGCCTTCGCATTGCCCGCTGCCTTGATAGTGAAGGCGTCGCCGGTTACGAAAATGATGTTGTCGGGGCCAAGCGCCTTGACCATCGTGAATGCTTCAGTCGTTGTTGCGGTTGAAGAGATAGTCTTTCCGTCCTCAAATCCGCTGGCGTTAGAACTTTTCACTTCATCGATGGCGTCCGAAACGGAATATCCACACGCGGGGAGGGCGAGTGCGGCCAACGGCAGGAACAATATGATTTTACGCATGGGACAATCTCCTTGTGTATTGTGTTTATAATACACTTCGAGGAGCTAACTCAAGCACAAATTGCAAGCCGTGCTATCAACCTATTTCACCCAAAATTTTCGGGATTTTTTCTTTGAAGGGGAAAAAACCCTTGGTCGCATGTGGCCAGAATTTCTCATCCCAGCTTCGACGGGTTTGGACCAGCGTTATGCCTTCCTGTTCCAGACGCGGAGCGCATTTGGCGAGCAGGTCCGCAACCGGACCCACTGGTGCGTAAGCGGTGACAATCTGTTCGGCACCGGCTTGCTTTGCCTGTGTGATTAAGGTTTCGACATTCAGGCTATCGAGAATATCCGTGGGACATTGAAACGCAGTGCTGACCCGTTCCGCTGCGTCACGTGACGCACTTGCGACGAAGCCCCTAGCATTGTCTCCCCATAAAGTTACGGGATCGGCGGCGACAAGTGCCGCCTTGATGGACGCCGAAGGAGCAAAGAGCGACTCTGGGTTTAGGTCATCTGGAGTCACCAACAACAATGCCGGCTTTTGCCTGTCCCATTGCGCTGCGAAGGGAACGGGACGTGGATTTGCGACGGTCAGATCGGGTGGGATTATTGCCGTCGTCGCCAGCCCTTTTGGTGCAAATCGCCCATTGGTGTAGCGCGCGATATTGTCCGTCGTTGCGAGGTATGTTTTGCCCGCGGTTTGCAAGCCGGCCACCCAACGCCATGACAATGTGTTGCTCGCTGCATCGGCGTCAACCAAGTGGCGTAGGAAAAAGTCCGCGCCCAACGCCCATGGCAGGCGCAGTGTAAAAATCCAGATGGAGGCAAACCACATTCTTGCGTGATTGTGCAGATAGCCCGTCTCAACCAGTTCGCGCGCCCAATCGTCAAAGCCTTCGATGCCGGTCTGCCCCGCCTCAGCGTTGCGAATTGCGCGCGCATTGGGAAAACTATCGCGCTGCCGGTCGCGTTCTTCCTGAAACTGCGTCCACACGGACGGGCGCATTTCCAGCCAGCCCTTCCAATACGTGCGCCACAATATTTCCTGAATAAACTTTTCGGCTGCTGCCAGACTGTGCTGCTCCAGAACAGCTTGCACGGCTTCATGCTCGGTCACCATGCGATAGCGCAGATAAGGCGAGAGCTTGGAGACAGCACTTGGCTGCTCTGGCCCCGCATCGGTGTTGCGGCCAAAGGCATAGTTCTGCCCTGCGCCGGGTATGAACTGCGCAAGGCGCGCGCGTGCGGCGGTCCGCGAGGCGGGAAAAATATCCTTCATCATTGTCATGCCAGCCACTTTTGCAAATAAGGACGGATTTTCAGGAAGCGAACATACAACCGCTCGAATATGTCCAAAATAACGGGATTTCGCGCAAGCCAGCCAAGCGGCTTAAGTAGGGGAATATGCCGCCACATCGCCGCAAATGCAGCCGCGCCCGATAACATCACGCCATTTTCACAGGCGTGAAGACGATCAAGCATAAGCTGCCGGTCGAGGGGGCATATCGCCGTGTCTGGCGCAATATCTTGGAAGTCGATTTTTCGCTGCCAATCGAGACGCCGCATTAGCGCGATTTCACGCACACACAGCGGACATGCGCCGTCATACCAGATGATGAGATTGAACATGCCTCTGTTTAGACGTGCCGCAAGACGACGTCAGGCTGGGCATAATGTGGTATAACCATGCCAAAAAAAAGGGCGCCGTTGTCAGCGCCCTTCAGATTTTCCGGTAAGGAAACTGGTTATTCCGCTTTTTCGTAATATTGCGGTGCGGCCTCGTTCAGAATGGCCAAAATTTTCTGGAGAGCCGCTTTTTCGTCGGTCTTTTCCATTGCCGCGAGCTCGCGCGCCAAACGGCTTGATGCCGCTTCAAAGATCTGACGCTCCGAATAGCTTTGTTCGGGCTGGTCATCGGGGCGGAACAGATCGCGGGTCACTTCGGCGATCGAAACCAGGTCGCCCGAGTTGATCTTCGCTTCATATTCCTGGGCACGGCGCGACCACATGGTGCGCTTTACCTTCGGCTTGCCAGTCAGCGTATGCATTGCTTCTTTGAGCGTTTTGTCGCTCGACAACTTGCGCATACCAACGCCTTCGGCCTTGTTGAAAGGCACGCGAAGTGTCATTTTTTCTTTTTCAAAGCGCAGCACATAAAGTTGCAGCTGCATCCCTGCGATTTCGGAATCCTGAAGCTCGATTACGCGACCAACCCCGTGCTTGGGATACACCACATAATCGCCTACATCAAACATCGCCGCGTTGGACGTCATATTACGACCTTTCTGATTATTCGGGAGAATAAGCTCGCTGACAACATCTTGTTGTCCATAAGACAGTTGGCATTCGTCCCTTACGTCATCATCCGCTCAATCCCATGATAGGAAGGCGGTTATCGACCATTTTGGCCTATCGGCGCGGAGTGTAACAGATTCGCCACAAAAGTTCAATGCTGCTGTACAGAGCGTCAATAGTGCGATTTAAATGGCGCTTAACTTTCGCACGCGATCATCATGTTCGGCAAACACGGCATTGCTAATCGGCTTGATATCCGCCGAGTTCATCCAGCATAGGTCCATGTGGCCAAGAACGCGGTCATCATGGCTTCTTATGGTAACAGGCAGGATGGGCTGATGATCCAGCTCATCGACCAAAACCGGATTGGATGGCACGCCCGTTCCCCATTTTTCGCCCCATTGGCGCAACGCAATCATTGTGGGCAGCAAATCCAACCCTTTTTCCGTCAGGCGATATTCCACTTTACGACGGTCATCAGGGCAGGGCGTACGATGCAATATGCCGCTTTCGCTCAATCGGCTTAAACGGTTGGCCAAAATGTTGCGCGCAATGCTGATTTCCGTGAGAAAATCTTCAAAATGGCGGATGCCGTTGAAGGCGGCGCGCAAGATCATGAACGACCATCGTTCGCCCATAGCTTCCAAGGCTGTCGGTAGCCCACACTCGGTAATATCCTGTAGTGACTCGCGCAATTCGCCCATATATTTGTCCTCTGTCGCACAGCGTGAGCCGACCCGAAAAATTTTGCAACCCCATTTAAGTTTTAAGTTGCAACTCAAAACCTAATCTAATAAGTAGCGATTCGCAACTGGTTTTCCAGAAGCGCAAAACGAAGGTTAGGGACAATAGCACCGGCCATCGTTGTGCTGGTTTAGCAAAGCTAAAAGGATAAGATTATGACTCTCTCCCAAGTTTCCGCCCGTTTGGGTGCACTCGCTGCCGCGTCTGTCATCAGCGCCACACTTTTGTTCGGTGTACCGACACAGGCGCAAGCTGCAAGCAACGGCTCATATTACAAAATCGAACTGGCGCAGCCAGCCGCATCGAAGCAAGAATTGCTGCGTAGCGTTGTTGTAAAGTGCGAAGGCACCGCATGCCGCGCGCCAATGGCTTCGACTGCAGCAAAGAATATGTGCATCAGTGTCGCCCGCAAATTGGGTTCAGTATCTGCATTCACCGCTGGTGACCGCGTCTTTACAGCCGACGAAATCGCCGCCTGCAACGCTGGCGCTTAATCGGCGAACCGCTCAATAAGCACATTCGGCTCTTCTCTCCTCCTTTTTAACCTGCGACAATTTTATTGACGCTTTGAGCCGAGACAACTGCACCGGAATATGGGCATATGCGCAACGTCGCGGACGCCATATTTCGGTGCATTTTTTGTTAGAGCAGGCGTTGCCACATGCGCCATACACAAGCAGCCAGCGCATAATTTGTTGTTAAATTGACTATGTTTTTAAGTTTCTTGTTGCAACGCAGCGCAAAAGCCACATCTTGCAGACTATGATGCGGCAATATGAATTGGTTGAACGGGTGCGGGCCTATATCCCGGATGTCGATGAGGATCGGCTGAACCGTGCTTATGTCTTTACGGTTCAGATGCATGGTGCGCAGAAACGGGCATCAGGCGACCCGTATTTCAGCCATCCGGTCGAAGTCGCAGGGTTAATGACCGACCTCAAAATGGATGAGGACACGATCATCACCGCGCTGCTCCACGACACGGTGGAAGATACGCTGACCTCAATCGAAGACGTCGAAAGCCGCTTCGGTTCAGAAGTCGCGCGGCTGGTCGACGGCGTTACCAAGCTTTCGAAAATCGAAGCGCAGACCGAAGACGAGCGCGCTGCCGAAAATTTGCGCAAGTTCCTGCTGGCCATTTCGGACGATATCCGCGTACTTCTCGTTAAGCTTGCGGATCGCCTGCACAATATGCGGACGCTGCATTTCATCAAAAGCCCCGAAAAACGGCGTCGTATCGCTAAAGAAACGATGGATATCTATGCCCCGCTGGCGGAACGGATTGGCATGTATGAATATATGCGCGAAATGCAGCTGCTCGCGTTCGAACAGCTGGAACCGGAGGCGTATCAGACGATTACGGGCCGCTTGAAGCAGATCCGCGAAAAGGCCGATGTTGAAATCGACCAAATTAACCAGACCATCGCTTGGGAAATGGAGCAGGCGGGGCTGAAGATCAAAATCTCCGGCCGCGAAAAGCACCCCTATTCGATTTGGAAAAAGATGCAGGAACGCCATGTTGCGTTCGAGCAGCTGACGGATATCAACGCCTTTCGCGTAATAACCGAGACCACGGAAGACTGCTATCGCGCGCTTGGCGTGCTGCATCGGCGTTGGCAAATGGTGCCGGGGCGGTTCAAGGACTTCGTCTCGACGCCAAAGCGCAATGGATATAAATCGCTGCACACGACGATCATGTTCGCCAAAAACATGCGCGTCGAGGTCCAAATCCGCAGCGCCGAAATGCATCGAAGCTCGGAACATGGTTTGGCCGCCCACTGGGCCTATAAGCAAGCGGATAAGGCCGATGGGCAGGCTGCGTGGCTGCGCGATCTCATCGAAATTCTTGAAACCAGCCAAGATGCCGAGGACATCCTCGAAAACACCCGCATGGCGATGTATCAGGACCGGATATTTGCCTTCACCCCAAAGGGCGCGCTGCATCAGTTGCCCAAGGGTTCAACGGTCGTTGATTTTGCGTACGCCGTGCATACCGATCTTGGGGACAAGACCGTTGGCGCAAAAGTGAATGGGCGCCACGTCCCTTTGCGCGCGCAATTGAACAATGGCGATATGGTCGAGATACTGAAATCCAAAGCGCAGGAACCGCAGCAGACTTGGCTTAACTTCGTGACGACAGGTAAAGCGCGCGCTGCCATCCGCCGGCATGTGCGGCACCGCGAACGCGATGAGCTTGTCGCGATTGGACGCAAGCTGTACGACGAAATTGCTGCGCGTATGCCGGGCAAAATTGGCAAGAAGGCCTTAACGGCCGCGGTGAACCGGCTGAAGCTTGAGGATGAGGAAGAGCTGATGCATCGCATCGGCCTTGGCAAGATTAATGACCGCGCGCTGATGGAGGCGTTGGTACCGGGCTTTGACGCGGAGGGCATCGCGCTTGATTTTCCAAGTCAAGAACGCGCCATCTCCATACGCGGACTTACGCCGGGCGTCGGTTACCACCTTGGTGAATGCTGCCACCCCATTCCGGGCGACCGGATCGTCGGGCTAAGGTTAGCAGGACAGCCGGTTGAAGTGCACACGATCGAATGTGACCGTCTCGCTAACGGAGCCGACGCCGATTGGGTGGACCTCAGTTGGGGGCAGGGTAGCGATGGCGCTTCGGCGCGATTGCGCACGATCATTCACAATCGTCCCGGCACGCTCGGTGAAATTGCGGGCATTTTCGGCTATCACAAGGCGAATATCATCAATTTGCGTTTGACCGCGCGTGACGTCGAATTTCATACCTTTGAAATAGACTTGGAGGTGCATGATTTGCAGCACCTTATGCGCATCATATCCGCGCTTCGGGCGTCCGAGGCGGTAGCGACCGCAGACCGCGTCTACGACTAAATCCAGTCGCCGATTTCGTCCCCGGGTTCAGCATAAACAAATCGTTTGGCCAGTTCAAAACTGTGTCCAGCGCGCAAAAAGGCATACAGTTGCTTATTGCGCTTCTCTGGCGTCGCCGCTTCTTGAGCAAATGGACCGATACGTT
>CAZCXQ010000008.1:1308-29584 GCA_964502655.1 uncultured Sphingorhabdus sp. | reverse complement strand
ATTCTTCTTCGCCGAAATGAAGCGGACGGTATCTTCGTTCAGGCCCTTGGGCGCGAAATCGGTTTCGATGTCCGACGACCAGCCATGCTCGTAATCGGCGACCTTTTCGGCGGCGTCCCACGCAGCCTTGTCTTTGATTTCAATATCGTCGGTCATCGCGTCAGTCCTGCCAAATTGATTTGCGCAAGCGCACCGCGCACAGCGTTGTTAACGACAGGCCAATGCGATTGGACGTGGCAGCTGCCTTCTTTCGCACAATGCTGGCCCAAGGCATGTTTATGCGTATCGCAGCACGCGGTCATCGCAATCGGGCCTTCAACTGCCTCAATAATATCCGCCAGATTGATGGCCGCAGCAGGACGGGCAAGCGTGATGCCACCCCCTGTTCCACGTGCCGAACGCAATAGGCCCGCTTTGGTCAACATGCTCACCAGCTTTTGAGTCGTTGGCAGCGCAAGGCCGGTTTCGGTCGCAAGGTCTGTCGCAGATACACGCGCAGAGCCACAATGGCGCGAAGCCGCGCTCATAACCACCACTGCATAATCTGCCATATTCGACAAACGCATAACACCGACCCTAATCAGATAAATTTACTCCGATTGGGGGCAGATGGTCCCTTTATCGGCGGAAATCAACCCAGAAAGGACAAGATATCGCGGTAGTTTTCCTTGCTGAGCCACAAATGCATCACTTTTGCATTGTGGCTGTCATGCATTACCCTTGTGTTCCCCGATCCATCTAAACTTTATACCAAATGCGTTTCGGAATATTCACGTTATTTATTATATGCTTAAACGACGTAAGCCTTGGTTTGATCGATGGTCGGTCCGATGGCGTACACGCCCGATGCACCAGCGGATCCGGGCAGCTCGCCGAGCGGTTCAATGCTGATATTGGGGGCGCTTGCTTTCATCACCATTGCCGCTGATGACGTTGCAACGGCACTGCCGTTTGACGCGGTGTGGATGAGCCGGGTTAGGTTATCCGCAATACTGTACGGCGGGCTGTCATCGTCAGATACAGTGACATCAAAGGCAAAGCGGGCATCAGGGGCAGCAGAGAGCAACGCGCTCATTAAGCCAGTGGCATCGGCAGGCGGCGCGTCGCGGCTGATGAAGTATTCGCCAACTTGTTCCCATTGCACGGCATCACTGGCCAAGGGTACATCCGTCGCAATGCAAAAATGGTAACTGCCGCGCGGCATATCATGGCCTGCGGGTGCGGTGGCGCTTCGGGTTACGGTTACCGCGGGCGTCGATGAAGGCGTGGGCGACGGGCTGCCGTCAGAAACTTCAAACGGCACATGCGTGCTTTCCAGACGCTGGGCATTGTCAATTGCGCGGCCCTTCGCCACTTGAGCCGCAAGTAGGATGGCGGCATGTGACATTTGCTTGTCAGCTTCTATGGTCTCTACAGAGGATGCCTGTTCCCAAAGACTGTCAAACCGGTCGAGCCATGCGTCGCCATAAGGCGCAACGGACTGCGCCTTGAACACCGACGGAATGGTCGGAATGATAATGTGCAATTCGGCGCCCGCGCTGACTATCGCTTCGGCAATCAGGATGTCGGCGCCAGCGGCCAAAGCGCCAAAGGCAAATCCGACTCCCATTTCGCTTAAGCGATTGGCGATGCTGCGCGCGGCAAGACCGTCATCGGGCGCTAGGCCCATTAGGCCTGAAAAATATATGCTTTTGGGCGGTGCGAAAGGCGCGAGCCAGCCGTCATCTTCGCCGCGATGACGCAGGACGCTGCGCAACTGCCGAAGCGTCGTTGCATGGTCTTCCCACGCGTTGGGCGCGTGCTGCAAGCCAGCGGCCAACATCAATTCGGCATTGTCGCGATTGCCCAAAAGCAAATGCGCCTCTGCCTTTGTCGCGTCGTGCCAATAGGCCGTTTCGCCGCGGCCGACACCGGTTTCAAGCAACGCGAGAACCTTGCTTGCCAGCAATGCCATATGGCCACTCTGGCCCGCGAAAAATGACATGGTTGCCGCATTGATAAGCGGATAGCTGTCGGGTTTGATCGCGGCAGAGTCCGCATAGGCCTTGGCTGACTGCAGAAACAATCGTGTTGCAGCATTGCCTTTTGCTTTACGCGCCAAGTCCTTCAGCAGCCGGCCCTTCAGATTCAGAATAGCGGGGTCATCAAGGATATTGTGCAAGCCAGCCCCCAGAAACGCTTGCCACGCTTTCTGGGCTGCACCGGCCCGTGCCAACTTCAATATGGTGAAGCTTTCCTCACGCATCGGGCAAAGGTGGGCCGCCCATATTGCCGGTATCGGGATCGACGATGATAGGAACCCAATTCAACTGTGCGGTACGTTTCGATGTTGCCATTTCAAGATGGATATTCATCGCATACACATAATAGGTGGAAGGGTCGCGTTCGTTCACACCGGTAATGGCATTGCCATTTTCGTCGGTATTCCAAAAATCGATCAGATATGCCCTTTTTCCAAAAGTGCCCCCGCCCGGTGCGATGGATACGGCGCGGCGGTTAAAAAATGCGTGATTTGGCCTGATGCGGGTTCTGGGGTCAGTACCGCTGATCGGGACAAAGCGGATGATGTCGCTGTCTTTTGAAGAGAAGCGAACGGCGTCATCTTTGTTATCGAGATAAATGACCACGACTTGCTGGCTAGCAAAACTAAAATCTTCAAAATTCTCTTTGAATGCTTGGGCGCCGCCTCCTGCATAGCTGGCTTTGCTCATTGCCTTCAGGAGAGGTTCTGCCACGGCGACGATATCGGCATTGGTCGGTTGCGGATTGGGTGCAGCAACATAGGCTTGCTTCACGGTCAGTGTACCATTGGGTTCGAACCGGATGTACACCGCGCAGATATGCTTAGGCCTAAAGTTTTTTACATTCCCTTGGGTTTCCGGATCTGAATCGGTGGCGGGTTGCCCGAAAGCGTAACTGGCTCCGAACATTCTGACATATTCCGCCTGTTCGGCCTCGGGGTTGTATATATGGGTTGGTGCTAAGGTCGCGCCATGTGGTCCGAACGAGAGATGGTCTGGGATCATGCTTTATCTTTCCTCTCCAATATATGTTGTCCAAATTTTATTAGCCGCTTGTCGAAAGCTTGGTCCAAGCGCTCCCATTTTCTGTCGAACGCTGCGGGCCTTGGCCATGCTGGCTATATTGTCGCGTCCCTGTAGTTTCTGCGCTCGCGCCAAAAGCGTCCAAAGCTTCAGATCCGTCTCCATCACGGGCAAATTACCCTGTCCTGCAGCCAACACGCCGCTGCTGTCGGCAATGGATTTTTGAACGAGTTGTTCTGCTGCGCGATATTCTTTGAGGACGATATGCGCATCGGCCATACCAATGTGCGCCCAGCTTTTACGCAGTGCATATTCGACATTGCGCGGGTCCGCCTGGACGAGTTCATGCATAAGCTCTGCTTCTGTTTTGCGCAGCGCAAGCACATCTTTATACGCGCCAAGGCGGCTTTTGACGTTCGCGGCCCAGCCATAACGGTTGGCTAGATCTTGTTTTGTTTTCCGGTTCGTCGGCTGAAGCGCGAGCGCCTTTTTCTCATAATCAATGGCTGCCATACAATGGCGTAATGCGACAGTAAGCTCGCCGCCATTACGTGAATGTAGATCGCACAGATTGCCTTCGGAATAGCCAAGCTCCATGTGGCTGCGAACGCTATTGGGTTCGACCTTTGCCAACCGCCCGGCCAAATCGCGATAGGCCGTCCAGTGCCGTAACGCCGTTTGTCTGTCCCCGCGCAGCATGGCACTTTGGCCGACATAAAATGCGCTTTGGGCATGTCCAAAAATGCTGTCTGGCGATTTAGGCGTCAGCGCCAGCAAAGCGGCGGTGGTCCGGTACGCCTCCAGATATTTTCGTTCGGCCAATTGGGGACGCCCGGCAACGGTATCGTCTTCGCCCATCGCCAATATTACGCGCGCACGGCGTTCCAGGCTTTCGGGCGGTAGGGACGCCAAATCGCCTTGCGCGCGGTAATGTTCAAGTGCCTCTGCATTCACCACGGTCATCGCGTCGGGTCTGCCAACCCCGCGCAATGTCTCACGCAAGTCCGTCAGCATGAATTCAACCAGCCCTTCTGCCGCAGCGCGCTGACGCGCTGCTTCGTTGCGGGCATGAAGGGCAAATGACGTCATTGCAGCCATGATTATCACGGCCGCTATCGCAACCACCGTGATGGCCATCACGCGACGGAGTTTTCTTTGCGCATCGCGTTGGATCAATGCATCAAGTGGAACCCCCGCAACGCCCGCAATGATTTTCAATAGTGCAAGCTGCGGACCATCTCCCTCGGCACGAAAATCTGCTGCCAGAGGTTCGTTGCCATCCACGAGCAATGCCGCTGGAAATGCCTCGTGCGGATTTCCGGAAATAATTGCGGGCAGGACAGGATTTTCCGGATGAAGTTCGCGGAACAATGCAATTTCGGCGGCGACCCAGCGGGAGTTTGCCGCAGAGGGCGAACATAAAACGATCAGGCAATCGGCGCGTGAGATCGCGTCTCTTATTGCCGCGGACAGGCTGGTCCCCGCCGCCAGATCTTCACGGTCGCGAAATATGGGCCCTAACGTTCGCGCGCTATTTACATGCTTCGCCGCCACGTGCTTGGGTAAGCGGTAGCGTTCAAGCTTTTGCTGCAACTTTGCCGCCGCAGCCATATCGTCATGGCTGTAACTGATGAATGCACTGAACCGGCGATATGTATCATCGGCCGAATTTTCTGCCTGATCCCGGATCCGCATTGCCCCTCCGCTGTGGCGTGATGCGCCGAGACTACACGATATCGTTTTGGGTTAAACGGTTTTATTCTGGTAATTTGTCGGCGACGTAACTTTCCAAATTCGCGGTTTCTTCAGCAGAAAACCGCAGGCCCAGCTTGCTGCGCCGCCACAATATATCGATTGCGGATCGCGCCCATTCCTGGGCGATCAAATAGTCGACTTCGCGCGCATATAGCCCATGGCCAAAATGCGTGCCAAGATCTGCGATGGCGTTGGCATCGGCCAGAATTGACCGCGTCAGCGTCCCGTAGCTGCGTACCCAGCGGTGGGTGAGCGACGCAGGCAGAAACGGGTATGCGCGCTGCAGTTCATCCGCCAAGTCGTCGGCCCCATCGGTCGGAAAATCGCCACCGGGAAGCGGCTTTTGGAGGGTCCAGCTTCGCCCATCGAGAATAGGCATATATCCCGCGAGCTTTTTGACGGCGCTTTCGGCCAAGTGACGGTATGTTGTAATTTTGCCGCCGAAGACAGACAGAATCGGCGCTTGCCCATCGGCATCAACGTCGACTTCAAAATGGTAACCGCGCGATGCGGTTTCGGGTTTGCCCGATCCGTCATCGACCAGCGGACGAACACCGGCATAGCTATATATGACGTCCGCCGCAGTGATGGTTTGCTTGAAATAGGCGCCAGCGGATTCGCAAATATAGTCGATTTCCTCGGGCGTCGCGAAAACGTCGTCGAGCGAACCTTTGTGATCCGCATCGGTCGTGCCGATCAGGGTGAAATCATCCTCATATGGTATCGCGAAGAAGATCCGGCCATCGGGGTTTTGGCAGAAATAGGCCTGCGGCGTATCGAACATTTTGCGCACGACGATGTGGGAGCCGCGCACAAGCCGGATGGTTTCGGCTGCGTTGCGTTGACGCCCGGTGGTGCGCGCAAGCAGTTCAAGCACCGCTGGCCCAGCTGCGTTCGCAACGGCGCGCGCCTGTATCGGCGGCTGCCCTGCAATTTCGATATGCCAGATGCCGTCGCGCCGTTCGATGTGCGTGACTTCGCTATGCGTGCGGATTTCTGCGCCATGCTGTGCGGCGTCCATGGCGTTGAAGATCACCAGTCGGGCGTCATCGACCCAGCAATCGGAATATTCAAACGCGGTTGTGAATTGCGGCTTCAGCGGCTTCCCGGCGGGTTCAGACGCAAGCTTTACGGTGCGGGTCGCGGGGAGCAGTTTGCGGCCGCCAATATGGTCATATAAAAACAGGCCCAAGCGGACGAGCCACGCGGGCCGAATGCCCTTTTGATGCGGCAGGATGAAGCGCAGCGGCCAAATGATGTGCGGCGCAATGACCCACAAGCGCTCGCGCTCAATCAACGATTCCCGCACCAGCGCGAATTCATAATGCTCAAGATAGCGCAGCCCGCCGTGAATAAGTTTTGTCGATGCAGAGGATGTGCCGCGCGCAAGATCACCGCGCTCGAGCAAGACCACCTTTGCGCCTCGCCCGGCCGCGTCGCGCGCAATGCCCGCACCGTTTATGCCGCCGCCGATTACGGCGAGGTCAAAAATTGGCTGGCTCATAAAAATCCCCATGCAAAGGTCGCCGCGGCGAAGAAAGCGGTCCAGGTGGCGAGCATGACGGGCAGCATCGCCTTCCACCCTTGCCCGAGTAACAGATCAAGCCGTGACCGCATAGCTGTTGCGGTAACGGCGAACAGCAGCATCGCCTTCGACGCCAGCAGGCCATATTCGGCCACCCATTTCGGTGCGTCGACCAGCGAGTTGACGGCAACCACTGCGAAGAAGGCGATGATAAACCAAGGCAGTTTCAACTTCGCTGCAAGGCTTGTCGTTTGGCCATTGCCCGAACCGATGGCAAGGCCAATGAGCGCAACTGCGGGGGCCAGCAAGGCCACACGCGACAGCTTTACGATGGTAGCCGTTTCACCCGCGGATCGGGAAAAACTATAGCCACCCCCAAGCGACTGCGCGACATCATGTATCGCAGCGCCCATTAGGAAACCCGCCTGCCGATCCGTAAAGGCAAGCTGCGCCGCGATGAGCGGGTAAAAGGACATGGCGATAGCACTGGCGAGCGAAACACCCACCAACGTCAGCGTGAATTGGTTCTGGTTCAGCCGTTCGCGGCCAATAACGGCGTAGATGGCCAAGGCCGCCGACGCGCCACAGATGGCTGTTGCGCCGCCCGCAAGCCATCCTGCATAATTGCTTTGCCCAGCTATTCGTGCGCCGAATAGGCCCGCACCCATCACTAGCGCCATGATGCACACCAGCCCCAGAAACGCGAGTGCACCCAATCCGCCAATCTGCATGACGGTGACCTGAGTGCCCAGCAGAACGATGCCCCACCGCAAACAAGAGGTGCCGCAGAAATCGAGGCCCGGGTGAACCTTTTGCTCAGCCGACACAAAATTGAGCGCCAGACCCAGCAGAAGCCCGGCCAATATAACGGGCATGGCATAATGTTCAGAGAACCAAGTCGCTGCAACCGAGGCGATACCAACGACAGCAAGCCCCGGGAACAATGCGCCGATCAGCAATCGTTTACGCGGTGCCGGATTGTCCTCAGCAAGATATGTCTCGCCATACAGGTCAGCGATATAATTCGCGTTTATGTCTTGCGGTGTCATATGGCCTTCTATAGGCAGATGCATCAGAAGTTCCAGCATAAAGCAGGACTTGGGAGAGGATTTAATGGCCGACACCGAGAACGCAAAGGCGGGCGATGCCGCACGCTATATCCGCTACGGACTCATTGTCCTTTTGTTTTTCGGCACGGCGCTCAATTATCTCGACCGACAGGTCCTCGCACTTCTGAAACCCACATTGCAGGTTGAATTTGGTTGGACCGACCGTGAATTTGGCCATTTCGGATCAGCATTTCAAATTGCCACAGCGGTGGCTTTGCTTGGCGTCGGGTGGTTTATTGACCGGTTTGGCGTGCGCTGGGGCTATGGTTTGGCTGTTGCGATATGGAGCTTGGCGGGCATGGGACATGCTTTTGCCAGTTCGGTTGGACAGTTTGTCGCCGCACGCGTCACCTTGGCTGTGGCAGAGTCGGTAAATACGCCGGCGGCCATGAAATCCGCCGCCACATATTTGCCCATTCGGGAACGATCCATCGGTATTGGCGTGATTAACAGCGCGTCGAATATCGGCGCGATTCTGGCGCCGCTGACCGTGCCATGGATTGCCATCATGTATGGCTGGCGCGAGGCGTTTATTATCACTGGCGCGCTTGGGTTTGTATGGCTGCTTTTCTGGTGGCTCGGCACGAGCAAGCTTCAGCCATTGGGAACAGCCGCGCCAGCGATCGCCAATCCAGCAGACAAAGGCCCGCCATGGCGTGAACTGTTGAAGGAACGGCGGACATGGGCCGTGGCCGGCGCAAAGCTGCTTACAGATCTTGTCTGGTGGTTCATATTATTTTGGGCGCCAGATTTCTTTGCGCGGCAATTTGGACTGGGGCAGGCTGAAATAGGCGCGCCCACCGCAATCGTATATGCGCTGGCGGCGGTTGGGGCTTTGACCAGCGGCATCTTGTTCCCGGTCCTATTGGGCAAGGGAATGACACCCAATGCAGCGCGCAAAAGCTCCATGCTCTTTTACGCCTTGCTGATTTTACCCATTCCCTTGGCCCTGCAAGCACCAAATGAATGGGTTGCGGCGCTGATCATCGGGCTGGCACTTTTCGCGCATCAGGGTTTTTCGACCAATATTTTCGGCATGACGGCGGATATCATTCCCGCCCGTCAGGTCGGTAGCGTGATCGCAATTGGGGCTTTGGTCGGTAATTTGAGCGGCGCGGCCATGCTTGAGTTCGCTGGCTGGTCGCTTGATGCAGGCCTTGGCTACACGCCGATGTTCGCAATCTGTGCAAGCGCCTATCTACTGGCGTTGCTGTGGATTCACATCCTGCAGCCAAGGCTGGTTGTGGTAAATGACGCCGACTGATTAGCCAGCCTTGGCCAAGCCTTCTGCGTCCACAATTGCTTGCAGTTCGCCCGCTTCGTACATTTCCATCATGATGTCCGAACCGCCAAGGAACTCGCCCTTGACGTATAATTGCGGGATGGTTGGCCAGTCGCTATAATCTTTGATGCCCGCACGGATTTCCATATCCTGCAAGACGTCGACGCTTTCATAAGCGACATTCAGATGGTCAAGAATAGCGATAGCCTTGCTGGAAAATCCGCACTGCGGAAACAATGGCGAACCTTTCATGAAAAGGACGACATCATTGCCTTTGACGATCTCATCGATCCGTTCGTTAACGCTCATTTCAATACTCCAATAATCAGGGAATGGCTGTTGTCAGCTGAAGGGCATGTAAGACGCCGCCCATGCGTCCACCCAAAGCGTCATACACGGCCTTGTGCTGTTTTACGCGCGGCATGCCGCGAAAGCTTTCGCTGACGACGCGTGCGGCATAATGGTTGCCGTCGCCCGCAAGGTCAGTGATTTCGACGAGCGCATCGGGAAGCGCGGCCTGAATCATGTCCTCAATTTCGTGCGCGTGCATGGCCATTATGCGGGCTCGATAAATTGACGGCGGGCTTCCACCATTTTTTCTTCGAGCGCAGCGCGGATCATTGCGTCATCCACGTCGATACCGGCCGATGTCAAATCGCCGAGCAGCTTGCGGATTACGTCTTCGTCGCCAGCTTCTTCAAAGTCTGCCTGCACGACCGATGTCGCATAGGCCGTGGTTTCTTCGGGGGTCAGGCCCATTTTTTCGGCTGCCCACTGTCCCACCAGCTTGTTGCGGCGGGCGGTAATCTTGAACAATAGGTCCGCATCATGTGCGAACTTGTTTTCAAAGGCTTTTTCGCGATCGTCGAAAGTCGTCATCATGCCGTTCCATTTTTCTATTGTTCAAAGATAATGCCTGCATCGTCGCGCAACAAGGCCGGTCGTGTCAAATGTGTACGACCAGCTTTCCAACCGCGGCCCGGTCAACCAAGCGTGCGATTGCTGTTCCGGCGTCCGCAAGTGCGAATGTTTCCGAAATGCGCGGCTTGATCTTGCCCGCTGCATATAGGTCGAACAGCTCTGCAATGTTGGCGTGATTTTTCTGCGGCGTACGTGCGGCAAAGGCACCCCAGAAAACGCCGCACACGTCGCAGCTTTTCAGCAGTGTGAGGTTTAAGGGCAATTTCGCGATCCCGGCTGGAAAGCCAACCACGAGAAACTTGCCTCCCCATGCAATCGACCGGACGGCAGGCTCGCTATAGTCGCCACCCACGGTGTCATAAATGATATTATATCCGTCCCGGCCAGCGGCCGCTTTGAACAGTTCGGCGACAGCTTTCGACTGGTCCTTGTCGAACGGCTGGTGTGGGTAGACGACCACTTCGTCAGCGCCTGCTTCGCGCGCGATGTCTGCCTTTGCCGCGCTGGAGACACCGGCGACCACACGGCCGCCAAATGCCTTGGCCAGTTCAATCGCCGAAATCCCGATGCCGCCTGCGCCGCCAAGCACAAGGACATTGTCGCCCGCCTTCATATGGCCGCGATCCTTCAGCGCGTGGATTGATGTACCATAGGTCATCAACAAAGCTGCGCCATCGTCAAAGGACATGGCGTCGGGCATTTTGAAGCAATTGAACGCGGCGACCGCGACTTTTTCGGTCAGGCCTCCATTGCCGCATAGGCCAATGACGCGGTCGCCAATGGCAAAGCCGGTCACGCCGTCGCCAATGGCTTCGACTGTGCCCGCAATTTCTCCGCCCGGCGCAAAGGGGCGCTCAGGCTTGAATTGATAGAGGTCGACAATCATCAGCGTGTCGGGAAAATTGATTGAACAGGCCTTTACAGCAACCACAACCTGACCGGGTCCGGCGGTGGGCTCAGGCAATTCGCCCATGACAAGTGTTTCTGGGCCGCCGCTTGCGGTTGATAATAAAGCGCGCATGTCTTTCTCCTAAACGGGGTTTGGCGCCAGCCAGGGCCGGTTTGCAGATAATTTGGCTTCGTACACCGAAATCGCGTCGCTGCTTTTCAGCGTTAGGCCGATTTCGTCCACACCGTTAATCAGGCAATGTTTACGGAACGGGTCGATTTCGAATTCGAACCGGTCCTGAAACGGCGTGGTGACGGTTTGTGTTTCCAGATCGATGTGAATCTCATCGGTCCGTGCGACTTCCATCAAACGGTCAATCGCCGCCTGTGGAAGGACGATGGCGAGCAAACCGTTCTTGAACGCATTGCCGGAAAATATGTCGGAAAAGCTTGGCGCAATCACCGCGGATATGCCCAAATCGGCCATGGCCCACGCCGCATGTTCGCGGCTCGATCCGCAACCGAAATTGTCGCCAGCGATCAATATCGGCGCACCGGCATATTCAGGATCGTCAAACACGTTGCCCGGGACCGCGCGCAAGCTTTCGAACGCGCCCTTGCCCAGTCCAGCGCGGCTAATGGTTTTCAGCCACACTGCGGGGATGATCACGTCGGTGTCGATATTCTTCAAACCGACGGGATAGGCCCGGCCTTCAACACGGCTTATCGCTTTCATGCCTTTAGTCCGTGTCCGTCTTGGGTTGATTGTGCGTCATCGGCGCAACTTCGGGCTCAGGCGACATTGGTTCCAGCTTTCCCTTTTTCTGGGTCAGACTGCGGCGTCCAGCGTAAATCAACGCCGCCACCAGTGCCGCCGAACCCACTGCAGCGCCAACCTTGGCTGTGGTCGACCATGTGTCGCCATCGTCGGATTTTTTATTGGTCATAAGCCTCTTCCTTAATGCCAACTGCTTTAGCTTCGGCATTTGTGACAAGTAAAGGGAATAGCTTCACTGGCACCGCCGCATAGGCCAGCGGTGGCGCGCATGCGTTACCCTTAACTGGCGAACTCCCGGACGTCGGTTAGCCTGCCGGTTACAGCAGCAGCTGCGGCCATTGCCGGGCTCACCAGATGGGTGCGTGCGCCTGGGCCTTGGCGGCCGACGAAATTCCGGTTGCTAGTTGATGCGCAACGTTCGCCAGCGGGCACCTTGTCCGGGTTCATCCCCAAACATGCCGAACAGCCGGGCTCGCGCCATTCAAGGCCCGCGTCGGTAAATATCCGGTCCAGACCCTCGTCCTCGGCCTGCTGCTTCACAAGGCCACTGCCGGGCACGACAATCGCCCATTTGACGTTTGCTGCCTTTTTGCGGCCTTTTAAGATTTCAGCGGCGGCGCGCAGATCTTCAATGCGGCTGTTGGTGCAGCTGCCGATGAAGATATTCTGTACTTCGATATCGGTCATCCGTGTGCCGGGCGTCAGCCCCATATAATCCAGCGATTTGCGCGCGGCTTCCTGCTTGGACGGATCGGCAAAGGCGGACGGATCCGGCACTATGCCTGTAATCGGCAACACATCTTCGGGGCTGGTACCCCATGTGACGCTGGGTGCGATATCCGCGGCATCAATCGATACGACCTTGTCATATGTTGCACCCGGGTCGGTCGCGAGTGTGCGCCAATAGGCAACCGCTGCGTCCCAATTTGCGCCCGACGGCGCCATGGGCCGGCCTTTGATATAAGCAAAAGTGGTGTCGTCGGGTGCGACAAGGCCCGCACGCGCGCCATGCTCAATGGCCATGTTGGAAATGGTCAGCCGCCCTTCGACGCTGAGCGCGCGGATGACGGATCCGGTATATTCGATCACATGGCCGCTGCCGCCTGCGGCACCCAGCACGCCCGTGATGTGCAAAACGACGTCCTTGGCGGACACACCTGCGCGCAATTCGCCCTCGACGCGTACTTCCATGGACTTTGAACGTGTCAGTTGGAGCGTCTGCGTCGCCAGAACATGCTCGACCTCAGACGTACCAATGCCGAATGCCAAAGCGCCAAGGCCACCATGGCACGCGGTGTGGCTGTCGCCGCACACAATCGTCGTGCCGGGAAGGGAAAAGCCCTGCTCTGGCCCGACAACATGGACGATACCCTGCTTGGCATCGGAGGCATGAATATACTTAATGCCAAACTCCGGCGCGTTTCGCTCCAGCGCTTCCAATTGCTGGGCGCTTTCCGAGTCTGCAATCGGGATGGGTTGTCCGTGGCTGTCCAGACGCGCGGTGGTGGGCAGGTTGTGGTCAGGCACAGCCAATGTCAAATCGGGTCGGCGGACACGGCGTCCTGCGGCCCTTAGGCCTTCAAAAGCCTGCGGACTGGTCACTTCGTGCACAAGGTGGCGGTCAATGAAGATCAGGCAGGTGCCATCGTCGCGTTGTTCGACGACATGGGCGTTCCAGATTTTTTCGTACAGTGTTTGCGGTGTGGACATAATAAAAATGCCATAGAACTGATTGCAACGAAATCAAGTGAGGTGACAATCGTTGCACTTCAATGTTCCGCCATTTGCGTCTATTAGGCATTGCATGAGCGTTATCAGCATCATCCTCATTGTGCTCGGCACCGTCTTCGTCATGGAATGGGTGGCGTGGTCGAGCCATAAATATATCATGCACGGTTGGGGCTGGGGCTGGCACCGTGACCATCACGAACCACATGACAATGCGCTGGAAAAGAACGATCTTTACGGGATTGTCGGCGCGGTTACGAGCATCTCCTTATTTGCAATTGGCAGCCCTTTGTTGCTCGGCGAGAAAGCTTGGGAACCTGCGACGTGGATTGGCCTTGGCGTACTATTTTACGGCATCACCTACACTGTGGTGCATGATGGCCTCGTGCATCAGCGTTACTTCAAATATGTGCCGCGCAGTGGTTATGCCAAGCGTCTGGTTCAGGCGCATAAATTGCACCACGCCACCATCGGCAAGGAAGGCGGCGTCAGCTTTGGTTTCGTATTTGCGCGTGATCCTGCCAAGTTGAAGGCGGATCTCAAAAAGCAACGCGAGGCCGGGACCGCGATCGTCCGCGACGCGGCGATTTAATTGGTCCTGACACTAAGCTTCGGGCTGTCGCCAAATCCAGCCGAGGCACAATATTGCAGCGCCAAGCGGTATTAACGACCAAGGCAATGCCAAAGTGATCATTCCAATGGCGATGCTGACGCCAAAGGCCACGGTTGCCGACCATTTGCCGCGTCTGCTCACCACCCCTTTTTCGCGCCATGCAACAATATGATGCCCAAAGGCGGGATGGTTCATCAAGCGGGCTTCAAGCGCTGGGCTGCTGCGCGCAAAGCAAAACGCCGCCAATATCATAAAGGGTACGGTCGGCAGCAACGGCAGAGCGATACCAACGGTGCCAAGCGCCAGAGCGGACAGCCCACCAATCAGCCAGAGCTGCCGCTTTATCAATATTGATGGACCGCTTTGGTCACATAATAGCTGTCGAGACCCTCGGGGCCGCCTTCGCTGCCAAAGCCGGATTCCTTGACCCCGCCAAAGGGCGCGTCAGGCATAGAAATCACAAAGCTATTGAGGCCAACCATGCCGGTATCCAACGCATCGGCGACAAGGTTCGCCTGCCGCGCGTTTTCGGTAAAGGCATAAGCGGCAAGGCCAAAGGGCAGGCGGTTTGCCTGTTCAATGGCTTCGTCCAACGTTTTGAATGGCCGCATCAATGCAACGGGGCCAAATGGTTCATTGTCCATGACGTCTGCGGACATAGGAACGTCCGCGAGCACCGTCGGCTGAAAGAAATAGCCCTGTTCGCCGCGTGCGCCGCCCGCCAATAGCTTCGCGCCTTTTGACGTTGCATCCTCCACAAGGGCGGCGATGGCCGAGGGGCGACGTGCATTGGCCAGTGGGCCCATGACGGTACCAGCATCCAATCCATTGCCGACCTGCACATTCTTCGTATGCGCAGCAAAGCCGGCGACAAAGCGGTCGTAGACGCCTTCCTGCACATAGAAACGCGTTGGCGAAATGCACACTTGTCCGGCGTTCCGGAACTTGGTGGTCGCCGACAAGGTGATTGCCTTTTCAAGGTCGCAATCATCGAAAATGAGCACAGGCGCATGGCCACCCAATTCCATCGTGGTCCGCTTGACGCCGTCTGCCGCAAGCTTCAGCAAATGTTTGCCCACGGGCACAGACCCTGTGAAGCTGACCTTGCGGATGATCGGCGATGCGATCAGGTGGCGGCTCACCATATCGGGAACGCCATAAATCAACTGGGCAACATTGCCCGGAACGCCGCCGTCGATGACGCACTGCATGATGCCGCTTGTGCTTGCTGGCGTTTCTTCCGGTGGTTTGGCGATGATCGAGCAGCCCGCAGCGAGCGCTGCCGCCATTTTCTTGCACATCAAATTGACCGGGAAATTCCACGGTGAAAATGCTGCAACGGGTCCAACGGGCTGTTTCAGAACGATGGCGCGCTGCCCCGTCGGCCGGACGAGAACGCGGCCATAGCTGCGCTTGGCCTCTTCGGCGAAATAATCAAACTGCGCGGCGCAGGACAGAACCTCGGTCCGCGCTTCGGCGAGTGGTTTACCCTGTTCGGTGGTGAGCAGAACGGCGATGCTCTCTGCCCGCTCACGGATGAGATCGGCAACCTTGTGCAATATTGCGGCGCGGGCATTTACATCGACGCCGCGCCAATATGCAAAGCCCTGTGCTGTCGCGGCAAGCGCTTCATCGAGGTCTGCAGCGGTCGCCAGCGGCAACTGAGCGAGGGTTTCGCCAGTGGCCGGATTGATGACGGCGTGACAGTCGCGGCCTTCGCCCTTGCGCCAGCTGCCATCAATATAAAGGCCTAAATCGGTAGTATAGCTCATCGAATGTCCCGCAAATTTCTTGTCCGTTCCATGTAGGCGTCAGGTCGTGGGTTTGGAACCCCTTGCAAGCTTCAACAGCCAGAAAACCGGGAACCCAGCCAACAATAACGCAACGCCCCAGATCAACGCTTCGGCCCCCGCGCCATAGATCGTCCAGCAGGAATATAGCGCGGCAAGCAACAATATGATCTTGAACCCTACTTTGCCCGGCAACTGTCCTGTGGTCATCAAGCGGAAAGCAGCTACGGCGCACCCGAAATACATCACCAGAACAATGGCGGTGGTGAGTATGATGAGAAATTCAAACATCGATGACATTGACCGGCTGCTGTTCATCAGGATGACCAGCGTCAAAAGTGTTGAGGTAAACAGATGTGCGTTGCGTGGCGTGCCATTGGCGCTTTCTTTGCCCATGAATGCCGGGAACAGGCCGTCGCGCGCCAAAGCGGCGGGCATCTCGGCCTGACACATGATCCAGCCGTTCAACGCGCCAAGCGCGCTGATAGCGCCGACCGCGGCGATAGCGGTTCCGGCATTGGCGCCCGCATATACATTCACAAAGTCCGCAAATGGCGCCGCCGATACGCTGGTGATGGCGACCGGCAGCATCAGGACCACGGCGGAGCAGACGAGGATATAAATCACACCAGCGCCGGCTGTTCCAAAAAGCGTTGCGCGGTTGATGGTGCGTTCGGGGTCTTGCACCTTGTCAGCGGGCACGGTCGCGAGCTCAAGCCCAAGCATGGCCCATAGGGTCAATATGGTCGCGGTGGAAATGCTGGTCGCGGAAATGTCTGCGGTCACAAATGGCCGCACAAGCGCGGTACCCTGGGTCGCAAGGACATAGGCTGCGAGCCCGATCACCGCGACCAGAGGCAGCAGCTTTGCGATCGTCCAGACGATCTGAACTTGCCCCGCAAGCTTGGTTCCGCGAATGTTGATGAGCGTAAATGCCCAAATAATCGCGATCGTCACGGCGGACGATACGCCATGCGTTCCGACAACCGGAAACAACTGGCTCAGATAACTGACCGCAGCGGTGGCGATGGCGGCGTTGCCAACCCACATCGATATCCAATAGGCCCATGCAATCGCGAAGCCTGCGCCGTCGCCGAAGGCGGCGCGGGTGTAAGCATAAGGACCACCCGCCTTTGGCAAGGCCTTGCTTAAAGCGCCAAACACCGATGCCACGCACAATGCGCCACCAATGGTGATCAACCATCCAATGACTGAATTCCATCCCAAGGGCGCAAGACTCGCGGGCAACAGGAACACGCCTGACCCAATCATGCTGCCCATCACGAGCGCAAGTGCCATCCAAAATCCCATTGGACGGCCTGTTTTTGCTGTTTCTTGCGTCACTTAAATCCCCCTCACTCGGTACCCTGACTGGCACGGAAAAAGGGCAAAAGCCAATCTTTGTTTAGGTCCTGACCCTAATGCGCCAGCAACACAGGGATACCCAATTCGCCCAGCATGTACCGTGTCACGCCGCCAAACAAGGTTTCGCGCCACCGCCCATGGCCATAAGCGCCCATGACGAGGAAATCGGGCCGCCACGCATTTACTTCAGCCAGCAACCGTTCTTCGACGCTTTGGTCGCCCTTTGCCGCGACGGCTATTTCGGCGCTGACGCCATGGCGCGATAAATAGGTCGCGGCGTCCGTCACAGGGAATTCTTCAGGTACGGTTTCGACCTCTGCAATCCGCACATGCGTTGCGGCCTGAAGCAACGGCAGCGCGGCGCGTAAGGCGTTGGCTGCTTCAAATCCGCCGTCATATGCCACCATCGCGCGGTCCCATGAAATGCGCTTTGTCGATGCCGGCACGGCCAGTACGGGCGTTCGTGACGCCATGACGACATCGCTGACCCATGCGCGCGCGGTGCCGGGCGTGCCGGCTTCATCCAGCGACATGATCAAGATATCCGCCAGTCGCGCTGCGTTTATCAATGCATCGGATGTCGTTCCGTCAAACATCTGCCAATCCCAGGGCACATCCTCCGATTTCAGGTGTTCGTCCGTCCGCGCGCACAGCTTTCCGCGTTCCGTTTCGGCGGCATCAAAGGCTTCGGCAATGAAATGCGCGCCGCCGAACATGTCAAACGCCACATAATCTTGGGTTGGTCGCGGCAAGACCAAGGTCAGATGTCCGTTGAAACGGCGGGCAAGATCAAGCCCCGCCTGCAACCGGCTTTCAAAGGCTGCGTCTCTGCCAGCATGTACCATGATAGATTTCATCATCAGTTCCTTTTCATACGCCAGAATAGGCCGACTCGGATTGATGCGATTGAGTGTAGGCGGATGCGGCGCGAAGTCTTTGATTGATATCAAACACCGCAAAATGCTTCCAAAGGCCGATATATTATGTCAGCGATGACGGATGGATGACGCGGGGCAAGCGAAGAACGAGATGATCGTGCGGGGCGCGTGTGTCACCGATGCTCAAGCAATAGCCGACATTTATGCCCATCATGTTCTGAACGGCACCGCCAGTTTTGACACTGTGCCGCGCACATTGGATCAAACCGAAAAGAAGATTGCGGACATTTTGGCTCATGGCTGGCCGTTCCTTGTTGCCGAGCGCGAAGGGGTGATATTGGGCTATGCCTACGCTACGGCATTTCGAGACCGGCCCGCTTATGGCTTCACCTGCGAAAACTCGATTTATGTGCGCACCCAAGTTGTGGGGCAAGGGATCGGTGGCGCGTTGATGGGCCGGCTGCTTGATGAGGCGCACGCATGTGGTTTTCGTCAAATGATTGCGGTGATCGGCGGCGGAGAGCCTGCGTCGGTGGCGCTACATACGAAAATGGGCTTCACTTTTGCCGGCCGGATGCGGTCGGTTGGTCGGAAATTTGGCCGCTGGCTTGACAGCGTGTACATGCAGGCCGAGCTTGGAGAGGGAGACCGGACCGCGCCAGCGCGCGAGCCGGGCTAAAGGAGAGAAGATGATGGCACAGTTTGAATTGGTCGCCGACGGCCTGCGCTTCCCGGAAGGCCCAGTCGTCATGCCCGATGGCAGCGTCATTTTGGTCGAAATCGCCGAGGGGCAAATTACGCGCGTGCGGCCCGACGGCAGCAAGTCCGTCGTCGCAAAGACGGGCGGCGGCCCCAATGGCTTGGCGCTTGGTCCCGACGGCAAATTATACTGCTGCAACAATGGCGGCTTTGAATATATGGAAGCCAATGGCTTTCTTGCCCCGCACGGCATTGCACAAGATTATTCCGGCGGCCGGATTGAACGTATCGATATCGATACCGGCGCAGTCGAGATACTGTATAAATCGGGTGACTTTGGCTGCAGCCTGCGTGGCCCGAACGATATTGTGTTTGATGCGCATGGCGGGTTCTGGTTCACCGACCATGGCAAGATCGATTATGCCAAGCGCAGCCATGATGTCGTTGGCATCTTTTACGCCAAAGCAGATGGCAGCCATTTGGAAGAGGTCATCTTTCCGTCGAATAACCCCAATGGCGTTGGCCTGTCGCCCGATGGCAAGACATTATACGCTGCCGAAACCTATACGTGCCGGTTGATGAAGTTCAACATCACGTCGCCCGGCAAAGTTGCGGCAGATGCAGGTCCGGGCGGGCCGGGGATTCCCCTATATCGTCCAGCCGGGTATAAATTTTTCGACAGCCTTGGCATCGAAGCAAGCGGCAATATCTGCGTCGCGACGATTGGCGAGTGCGGGATTAGCGTAATTTCTCCGGATGGCGAGCTGGTCGAATTTGTCGCAACCGATGATATCTTCACCACCAACATCGCGTGGGGTGGAGACGATATGATGGACGCTTATATCTGTCTGTCGGGCAGTGGGCGTCTGGTGAAAACCCGTTGGGGGCGGCCGGGGCTTAAGCTGCAATATTGAGATCGGATTATCGCATATGCCAAGGCACAAGGAAGCGCATCTTATTGACCGCATCGGCTGGTTGCGTGCATCCGTCCTTGGCGCGAATGATGGCATTGTTTCTACCGCGAGCCTGATTGTGGGTGTGGCGGCGGCGCAAGCTTCCCCCGCGACCATATTGATGACGGGCATTGCGGGACTTGTGGCGGGTGCAATGTCGATGGCCGCGGGCGAATATGTGTCGGTCAGTTCGCAGTCCGATACCGAAAATGCCGATAGGGCCCGAGAGACAGAAGAGCTGGCGACGGTCCCTGATAAGGAACGCGCGGAACTGGTCGGCATTTATGAAGCGCGCGGGCTCGACCGGGCGCTGGCGGAGCAGGTGGCGGACAAGCTGACCGCCCACGACGCGCTGGCGACACATCTGCGCGATGAACTTGGCATGGCAACGCATACAGCGGCGCGCCCCGTGCAGGCGGCTTTGGCTTCGGCGGGGTCATTTGCGATTGGCGCGGCGCTGCCGTTGGCAATGGTGCCCTTGTCCCCTGCCGCCACGCTCAGCTGGACGGTGTCGATTGCGGCGCTTTTGTTCCTGGCCATTCTGGGCGGTGTCGGTGCGAAAGCGGGCGGGGCGCCGATGGGCAAAGCTATTTTTCGGGTGACCTTTTGGGGTGCAATTGCAATGGCGGCAACTGCAGCGATCGGATCGCTGTTCGGCACAACAATCGCCTGAGGCATTGCATGACATTTAATACGGTAATTTTTGACTTCGGCGGAGTTATCACTTCGTCGCCGTTTGAGGCGTTTAACCGGATGGAGGCCGAACGCGGCTTACCCAAGGATTTCGTACGCCGGGTCAATTCGGTGAATCCGGACAATAATGCCTGGGCCAAATTCGAACGCGCCGAATGTAGCGCAAGTGAATTTGACGCGTTGTTTGCTGCCGAAGCGCAGGCACTGGGGCATGCATTGGACGGTGCGTCCGTCATTGCCTGCCTTGCTGGCGAAATCCGTCCAGACATGGTGGCGGCGCTCGATCAACTCAAATCACTGGGCTTTGCGCTGGGGTGCATCACAAACAATGTGCCGTCGGGAAAAGGCGCAGGCATGGCGGTAAGCGACGCAAAAGCGGCTGCGGTGGCGGCGGTGATGGACCGGTTCGACCATATCATTGAATCAAGCAAGGCGGGTGTCCGCAAACCTGACCCGCGTATCTATAATATGATGTGTGATGCGCTCGCCGTTTCTCCGCCACAATGCATCTACCTTGATGACCTTGGCATCAACTGCAAACCCGCAGCAGCAATGGGCATGGCAGCGATCAAGGTCACCAGTGGCGCACAGGCGCTCGGCGAATTGGGCGCGCTATTGGCGTTGACCTTTACACCCGTTGGCGTCTAGGCGGGAGCCGTTCCGTCTCTCCCAACTATTGGAGCACTTCATGGCGAAAAAACTTTTCCCGGACGCAGCATCCGCGCTCGACGGCCTGCTCAAAAACGACATCCTAATTGCCAGCGGCGGCTTTGGCCTGTGCGGCTTGCCCGAACGGTTGTTAGACGCCGTCCGCGACAGCGGGGTCACTGGCCTGACCTTTGTGTCCAACAATGCCGGTATCGACAATGAAGGCATCGGCAAGCTGCTGCGCACCAAGCAGGTGAAGAAGATGATCTCGTCCTATGTGGGTGAAAATAAGGAGTTTGAACGGCAGTATCTGGCGGGTGAACTTGAAGTCGAATTCTGCCCGCAAGGGACGCTGGCCGAACGGATGCGCGCTGGCGGCGCTGGTATCCCCGGTTTTTACACGAAGACGGGCGTCGGCACTTTAGTGGCCGAGGGCAAGGAAGTGAAAGAATTTGGCGGTGAGGAATATATCCTTGAACGCGGTATTTTTGCCGACCTCGCGTTGGTGAAGGCGTGGAAAGCCGATGAAAGCGGTAACCTTGTCTTCCGCAAGACGGCCCGCAACTTCAATCTGCCCGCCGCCACCTGCGGCAAGGTCTGCGTGGTTGAGGTGGAGGAAGTGGTGCCGGTTGGCAGCCTTGACCCCGACTGCATCCATTTGCCCGGCGTTTATGTGCAGCGCATGATCGTTGGCGCGCCTTATGACAAGAAAATCGAGTTTCGTACCGTCCGTGAAAGGGAAAGCGCATGATCCGGAGTTTGGCAGTCAGCATTGCCGCGCTCACGCTGCCTCTGGCTGCTTACGCCGCGCAAGGCCAGCAGGTTGCTGCGCCCGTGCTCAGCAAGGACGCGCTCGCGACCCAGATCGGCGAAAAGCCAACCTCCGCTTCACCACCGACGGGCCAACAATGGCTTTATGGCTCGGCCGAAGGCAGCATCGCGTCGGCGCAGGTATATAAGGCGATGGCGCAATATGTCCGCGCAAAGGCCCTGAACCGTGCCATCAAATCGCAGACTGTGCTGGCCGATGGGTCAACCCCGGACGCCCCCCGGTTCGAAAGCTGCGGTTCAAAGCCATTGGCCGCGGTATTTGATGCCGACGAAACGCTGCTCTGGAACGTAGGCGCAATGCGCTACATGGCGGAGCAGGGTAAGGATTTTGATCCAGTCATCTGGAATGCGTGGGAAAAAAGCGGGGCTGGCAAAGCACTGGCCATGCCCGGCGCGATCGACGCACTGAAAATCATGCGCGATGCGGGCGTGACCATCATCGCGAACACCAATCGCACAGCAGCGAATGCCAAAGGCACGGAAGATACGCTGCGTATGGCGGGGCTTGGCGAATTCAAACATAAAGACACGCTGTATCTTATGGGTGATGACGCGACCGGATCGAGCAAAGATGGCAGGCGCGCCGCTATCGCCGCAAAATATTGCGTGATTGCCTTGGCGGGCGATCAGCTTGGCGACTTTGTCCAGGCGTTCAACGCCAAAGGCCTGAGCGTCGCTGACCGGCGGAAGCTGGCGACCAATCCTGCGATTGCGGACATGTGGGGTAATGGCTGGTTCCTGTTCTCCAACCCGGTCTATGGCCCGTCCATCCGTGGCGGCTATGACGAAATTTTTACGGCCGACACCAAATGGGAACCCGCGAAATGAGCGGTAAGCCAGTCCCCATCGACCTTGTGCCTTATAGCGATATGCTTGGCGACAGCCGCGAATTTTTGCGCGTCTGGGCGAAGCAAGGCGGGCCGGTAACCTGCTTTATCAACCCCGTGCCCGTCGGCGGCGATCCCATGGGCTATGGCATCGCTTTGGTCGATTGCATTCGCCACGGCGCTAAAACCTGGGCCCGCGCCACCGGAATACCGGAGGCTGAAGCCTTGGCAAGGATTTGGGAGGGTGTAGACGCCGAGCGTGCCAACCCGACCGATTTGCCCACTGAACACCCCACCATAGATGAAGATGGATTGATACATTGAGCTGGACCCGTGACGAAATGGCCGCCCGCGCTGCAAAGGAATTGCGCGACGGATATTATGTGAACCTGGGCATTGGCATCCCCACGCTAGTGGCCAACCATATCCCGGATGGCGTCGAAGTAACGCTTCAGTCCGAAAATGGCATGTTGGGCATCGGGCCTTTCCCCTTTGCGGGGGAAGAGGATGCGGATCTTATTAATGCGGGCAAGCAAACCATCAGCGAGCTGCCGCAGACCGCCTATTTCGATAGCGCCGCCAGCTTCGCCATGATCCGCGGTGGGCATATTGACCTGACCGTGCTGGGTGCGATGGAAGTCGCGGAGAATGGCGACATCGCGAACTGGATGATCCCCGGCAAAATGATCAAGGGCATGGGCGGGGCAATGGACCTTGTCGCTGGCGTGAAGAAAATCATCGTCGTGATGGAGCATAATGCCAAGGATGGTTCGCCAAAGTTCATTCCCGCATGCACATTGCCGCTGACAGGAAAAAATGTCGTCGATATGATCATCACTGATTTGGCGGTGTTCCAACGCCCCGACAAATCGTCCCCGTTCAAGCTGATGGAAGTTGCGCCGGGAATCACCGTTGATGAAGTCGCAGGCAAAACGACTGCGCATTATGAGGTCGCAATTTAATCAGCACCATGCGGCGTATTATTATTGCCTTGATCGCCGCTTCTGCATTGGGGCTGGCCAGCTGGTATTTTTTATACTCGGCGCCTGAGACCAATCAGGTCGCGGTGGTGCTACGCAAATTGGCAAAGGCACCGCCGAATCTGCCCGATCAGCCAGACGAATGGCGCGGTCGGATCGATTATGGCAAACTCGACCAGCAATTTGCAGCATTGACGCGGCGCTCTGAAATGGCTGGTCTCGCGGTAGCCATAGTTGAAGACGGCGAGCTGCGCTTTGTCCATAGCTATGGCGTTGTTGACCGTTCCACCGACGTCCCTGTTACCAATAAAACGGTGTTCCGTTGGGCTTCAGTTTCCAAAACGGTCGCCGGGACGCTGGCCGCATCGATGGCGAGCGAAGGCGCGCTTGATCTGAAAAAGCCTGTGTCGAGCTGGCATAGTTCGCTGCGTTTGCCCGGTGGCGCGGAGTCGCGGATCAGTTTTGCCCAGTTGCTGGCGCAGCAGAGCGGTCTCACCAAAAACGCATATGATGAAAAGCTGGAGGATGGGCAGGACCCGCGCGTCATCCGCGCCAGTCTGGCAGAAGCGCCGCTGCAATGTACGCCCGGAACCTGCCACACCTATCAGAATGTTGCGTTCGACACGGCCAGTGAAATATTGGCCAAGGCGGGCAAGCGGTCCTATCCCGATCTGGTTAGCGAGCGTTTCTTTTTGCCGCTGGGCATGACCAGCGCGAATTACGGCATGGCAGGACTGACGGGCGCGAAGGATTGGGCCCGGCCGCACAGCGGCAGCAGCGTCCGCACATTAAAGGAAAGCTATTGGCGCGTGCCGGCTGCGGCGGGGGTAGAAAGCAATATCGTTGATTTCTCCCGCTGGTTGCAGGCGACGATGGGCGAGCGCCCCGATGTGCTGCCTGCCTCAACGCTTCGATTGGCGCAGGCGCCGCGCGTCAATACGGCGCCAATCTATGGCGGAGAGCTGCGGCAGGCGAATTCTGATGCGCATTACGGGCTTGGCTGGCGCAGCTTCACTTATGACGGACGCCAATTTATTGGCCATTCGGGCGCGGTCGATGGATATCGCGCAACGCTGATTTTCGAACCCGCAACGCGCACGGGCGTTGTCGCCATGTGGAACAGCAATTGGGGCACGCCCTTCCGCATTCCTTTTGCGGTGTTCGACAGCTATCATCAGCGCACAGATTCGCGTTGGCTGGAACTCAAAGATTAGCTGGCGCGCCTAAGAACCCATTTTCACCGGAAAGGCCGTTTCCAATGACCTACACGCTGATTACCGCGAATCGCAATTACTCGAGCTGGAGCTTGCGGCCTTGGGTGCTGATGACGGCGCTGGGCATAACGTTCGAAGACCGGATTGAGCCTTTTACGGCTGATAGCAATTACGAAGCCTTCCGCGCGTTTTCGCCGACGGGCCAAGTGCCCGTGCTGTTGGAGGGCGAACGGACTGTTTGGGATTCGCTTGGCATTACTTTATATTTGGCTGACCGGCACGAAGGTGTCTGGCCCAAGGATCCTGCTGCGCGCGCATGGGCGCAATGCGCCGTGACCGAAATGCACGGGGGCTTTTCTGCTTTGCGCAATGATTGCACCATGAATGTCGGCGTTCGGGTGAAGCCAAAGCCCATGTCTGCCGCCTTGGAACGCGATGTCGCGCGGATAGCCGAGCTTTGGGCGCAAGGCCTTGATAGCTTTGGCGGTCCGTTTCTGGCGGGGCCGCATTTTACCGCCGTCGACGCATTTTTTGCGCCGGTCGCGTTTCGTGTGCGCACTTATGGGCTTGATGTCGGCCATGCCGGGGAAGAATGGGTGGATCATATGCTCGGCCTTCCCGCGATGCTTGCGTGGGAAAAGGATGCCCTGACCGAAAGCTGGCGCGAGGCTGGCCATGAAGCGGAACTGCGGGCCTGCGGCGAGATAATCGCCGATTACCGACAGGCATAAAAAAGGCCGCCCAAAGCGGGCGACCTTATGTAGCTGTCTAATTTGGATTAGACCTTGTCGCCGAAGGCGCCCTTGACTTTGCCCTTGAGATTTTGGCCTTCGCCCTTGCGTTCTTGGGCAATGCCTTCGCCTTCGAGGCGCTGGTTATCGGAAGCCTTGCCAGCCGCCTGCTTAACATTGCCTGCGATTTCATTGCCTAGGCCTTTGGCCTTGTCTGTCAGTTCGCCCATAGCGCAAATCCTTTCTGCGTAATCAGGCCTCACGGAAATTGCGGGCCAGTACATTAGTTAAAGTCGGCGCAAGCGTTGTTGGTTCCGGCCGTCGCGCCCGTTAAGCGGTTGCCAGCAACGCTTCAGCGAATGCGGTGCCCTTGTCGGGTGCAAAGCGCAGGAAGAGCGAGGGTTCGATCAGTTCCAGCTCCATCAAACGAAACACACCATCGCCATCGCGCAATATGTCGACCCGGGCATAAGCCAGCGTGCCCGTGCCGGTGATGGATGCGGTGGCGGCGAAGGCGCGTTGCGCCAGATCTTGCGCTGCGGCAGGCGGTGTCACCGCCGCTTCATAGCCGCCATATTGTTCCTGCACGCGGAAATCGCCTGCCGCTGGACGCTTAATGATGGCGTGGCTGAAATTGCCGCCAAAGTAGAAGAGCGAATATTCGCCTTCCTCGGCTATCGTTGGCAGATAAGGCTGGATCATCATGCGCTGGCCGGCGACCGAGCCGGGAATGCCGTCGCCAAGCGTCAGCCGGAATGTCCCGTCGGCACCGCCGGAAATAGGTGGTTTGACGACGAGCGTGTCGACAGCAAAGGTGGCGCGGGCATGGTCAAGCGCGGCGGCATCCAGCGCGTCAGTCACTAAAGTCGGTACGGACGATATGCCGGCGGCATCCAATTCTGCCAGATAGGATTTGTCGCTGTTCCACCGCAAGATGCTGACCGGATTGGAAACGGGGACGCCGTCGGCCTCCAACCGGTCAAGCAGGGCAAACCAGCGCGGGCAATCGCGCGGATATCCCCATGCCAATAATGGCGTGACCAAATCAAAGCCGCTCAAGTCGTCCGCCTTGGTCCAATCGATAAATGTCGCCTGATCGCCCAACAGCCGCGTATAATCGGCCTTTATATGCGACCAGTCTTCTTCATATTCGGGGACGGGGGCGAGAATCGCGATCTTGGACATGTTCATTCGCCCGCCATCTTCAATATCTCATTCCATTCGGATTCCCGCACTGGCGCGACCGACAGACGCGATTGCCGCAGCATTTCCATTTCTGCCAGTTTCGGGTTCGCCTTGATCGCCTTTAGCGTCACCGATTGGGCAAGCTTGCGTAACGGCTTGACCTTGACCGCGACAAAGCGCGCCTTTTCGTCGGTCGGGTCGATGAAATGCTCTTGGCTGATCGTAATGATGGCGACAATCTCAAGCCCGATATTGCTGTGGTAGAAAAAGGCTTGGTCGCCGACCTTCATCGTGCGCAGGTTAATCGCCGCGCTATGGTTGCGCACGCCGTCCCAAGTGCCTTCGCCTTCCGCCACCAAATCATCATAGCTATAAACGTCGGGTTCGGACTTCATCAGCCAAAATTGTTTTGCCACTACCTACTCCTTTTCGCTGGCAAGCCTTTACGGCAGGCAGTAATGCGCTGTCTATGACACATATGCCCGTTATCTCATTGCGCAGCGGCGACGCCGACGCGCTTGGCCAGCAGCTTGGCAATTCGTTCCAAACCTATGGCTTTGCGACCGTTATCGATCATGGACTTGACCCAGATCTGGTTGCGAAAGCCTGGGCGCTGACGAAACAGTTGTTCGAACAGTCCGAGTCGGAAAAGATGAAGGGGTTCGATACCGCGATTGCGGGTCAGCGCGGTTACACGCCGTTCAAAACGGAAATTGCCAAGGGCGCTGATTATCATGATCTGAAGGAATTTTGGCATGTCGGGCGCGATGTCGCGCCGGAGAGCCCGTTGGCGGGGTCGATGTTGCCGAACATTTGGCCAGATGTTCCCGAGTTTAAAGAGACGTTCCAGTTGCTCTTTGCCGAAATGGACAAGGTCGGCGCGCGGATATTGTCCTCGATCGCCCGCTATCTCGATTTGCCTGCGGACTGGTTTGATCCGGCGATTGAGGATGGCAATTCGATTTTGCGGTTGCTGCATTACCCACCGATTGCCGGTGACGCCGAAGGCTGCATCCGCGCCGGCGCGCATGAGGATATCAATTTGATAACGCTCTTGCTGGGTGCCGAGGAGGCCGGGCTGCAGATTTTGCGCCCCGACGGCAGCTGGATGGACGTGTCGCCACCGCAGGGCGGTTTGGCGGTCAATGTGGGGGACATGTTGCAACGGCTGACCAACCATGTGCTGCCGTCGACGACCCACCGTGTGGTCAACCCGACCGGCGATCGTTCGCGGTTCAGCCGCTACTCTATGCCATTTTTCCTGCATCTGCGCTCTGACTTCCCAATCGCCACGCTGCCGCAATGCGTGAGCGCCGAAAACCCGAATCGCTATCCCGACCCGATTCTCGCCGATGATTATCTGCGCGAACGTTTGATCGAGATTGGCTTGCTGAAGGCGTAAGGACTGCGCCAAAGATCGCCACCGCCCCGCCTTATATTGACAAGATTCACGCAAAAGCAGGGTGGTATCTGTCCAGTTTGTCAATTTAGCATCCGATGGCTGGGCTGGACTATCACCGAAGCCCTGAGCCTGTCGAAGGGCGGCTGTCGGGGTGGCGCCACAGCCGAGAGGCGCCCTGCGACGGACGCAGTCGCCATGCGACTGCTGCTCAGGGCTTCGGTTGTGTTTCATGGCAAAGGGGTCCGCCCTGCCTTATATTGACAAGATTCACGCAAAGGCTGGGGTGTAACTGTCCAGTCTGTCAATTTAGCCTCCGATGGCATTGGGCTGGACTATCACCGAAGCCCTGAGCCTGTCGAAGGGCGGCTCTCGGTGTGGCGCTACAGCCGAGAGGCGCCCTGCGACGGACGCAGTCGCCATGCGACTGCTGCTCAGGG
>CAZCXQ010000008.1:0-1208 GCA_964502655.1 uncultured Sphingorhabdus sp. | reverse complement strand
CTACGGTTATGTTTCATGGCAAAGGGGTCCGACCCGTGCGGCTGTCCTCGCTCCGCAGCGCACTGCGCAATATCCGCATATCTGGCCCGCCATTCACCGTCACCGACCCGCCGCGCAGCACGCGGACGGTGGTAACGCCGTGGATCGCGCGTTCCATCGCAAGGTCGAACTGCCGCTGCCATCCCATGTCGATGGCCGCGTCCCAGCTTTTGGCAAAGCTCTCCGCGCCCGCGCGCTCGCGTAAATTATAGGCGGACTGCCGGCTCATCCCCACCGCCTTCGCCGCTTGCCCCACAGAGCCCATGACATGCAACGCCAAGATAAACCGTTCCTGCTGCGCCGCCGTCCAGCCATTGGCGCGCCGCCGGTCAAGCGGAACAGGGGTGAAGGCGAGCAGACCCTCGTCAGCGAGAAGCGGGGCGGGCGGAGTTGGGGAGGATGAGTCGGTCATTTATGTATTGGAACATAAATAGAACATGTAGGAAAGGGGGCTAAGCTTCCGCAATTGGGTCGATTACGAACTAACTTGATCCGTAGACCCTCACGCGCCACGGGCGGAAGCAGGATGATGTCCACTCTATAGCCAAAGCGGGAGTCGGTCGGTTGCTATGCGGCGGCAATCGCGTTGACCATCGCAGCATTGATCCGCTGGTCTGGCGGAAACTTGAGCGGTGCACCTTATGGACCGTTGCGCGCGGCGGACATGGCATAGGCATATGTAATCACGCAGAGGCGCAGAGGGCGCGGAGGGGTGGGCTGTGTCTCTGCGTACTCTGCGCCTCTGCGTGAACATCTTTCGGGAACGTGGATTGAAGGCAAATGTGGAGGTAACAATTCAGTTCGCCGCCAAACACCGCATGAGAATCGGCCATAAAGCGCTTCCGATTCTCCGATTCCCGCTTGATTCTGTATCTTTAGCCGTGCCCAAGCAACACGGAACCTATGTCCCGGCTGCTAGTTATCCCGTCTCAACCCACGGAAATCCGCGAAATTCCGGCGTGCTGCATTTTTTTTGTAATAAAATTGCAAATGCCTGTTGACCGAATCCTGAAGTCGCTTTAGAGGCCCTCTCACCGGACGGGAAGCAAGCGTTTCCGCGGTTCGGTCGCCAACAAATAGGTCACCTACTCCTCTGGTAGTAAATATCAGGGAACCATAGGTGTCCGCTTTTTTGTCGGTGGTAACCGGGTCAAACCGGTTCGGCTCTT
>CAZCXQ010000007.1:26540-29990 GCA_964502655.1 uncultured Sphingorhabdus sp. | reverse complement strand
GCGCTCTTTTCGTAGACCGTTTCCTGCACACGCCCATGCGTTACCCCGCCAATTATGGCTTTGTTCCGCATACATTGGGTGAAGATGGCGACCCGTTGGACGCGCTTGTTGTCGCGCGTTCGCCTATCGTCGCCGGTGCGGTGGTCAAATGCCGCCCGATTGGCGTTTTGATGATGGAAGATGATGCCGGCGGTGACGAAAAATTGCTCTGCGTGCCCGTCAACAAGACATTCCCTTATTATTCCGACGTTGTGACGTACAAGGATATGCCACCAATCGTCCTTCAACAGATCGAGCATTTCTTCACCCATTATAAAGACCTGGAGCCCGGAAAATGGGCCAAGTTGAATGGCTGGGGTGATGAAAATGACGCCAAGCGCATTATCATGGAATGCGTGGAACGTGCGAAGGAACATGGTGTATGAAACGGGCAGCGCTAGTCACATTTACTGCACTAGCGCTCTCGGCATGTGCCACCCCTGAAGCACGCGTACGAACCGCGCTGATGGATGCCGGTCTGTCCCAACCGATTGCAGCCTGCATGGCTGACCGGATGGTCGACCGGCTTTCACTTGTGCAACTGAACAAACTGAGCGGCCTTAAAAAGCTGCGCGGTCAGGACATGCGCAAGATTACCGTCGAGGACTTTCTAAAGCGCACACGCTCGCTGCAAGACCCCGAAATACTGGGCGTCGTAAGTTCCTCCGGCCTTATTTGCGCGGTGAAGGCGTAAGCAGCCTAAGTTATATTTGTCATCCCGGACATGGGTTCGGGATGACACATATTTAGCTTAAAGCCTTCATCAACATCGCGAACCAACCGGTATCGGCCTTTACCGTCGCGGGTGCGCCAAAATCCGCGCATTCGAGACATTTGGCCTGCGCGCCACGCACGCCGGTGAGCATATTCAAATCTGCTGAAATCCGCTGGAACAGCAACTGCTGCTGCCACGATGCTTGCGCAAAAATATCCATCGGTGCTGCAGCCTGCGCCCGCTTTGGCATCAGGCCACTGATGAGCGTTCCAGCGAAGCTCGTTGGTGGTTCAATATATTCGGCATGCCATCCATCGGGTTTCAATCCGGCACGCTTTACGGCTTCCGCAAGCGCATCATGCATACCACCGGTCCTGTCGACGAGGCCGAGCCGGCGGGCCGTGCCACCTGCCCATACACGCCCCTGTGCGATAGCATCGACTTGTTCGGGCGTTTTCTTGCGCGCCGTGGCTACGCGCGTCAGGAACTGGCGATAGCCATTCTCAATGGCGCTTTGGGCCACGCGGTCAAATTCGGGGCTGAAGCCATTCAAGATATCCGGTTCGCCGGACAATGGCGTCGTCTTCACGCCGTCCGCATTCACGCCGATTTTTGCAAGCCCAGCCTCAGCGCTTGGAATGACGCCGAAAATACCGATAGATCCGGTAATCGTGGCAGGATCGGCAAAAATAACATCGGCCGGAAGCGATATCCAATAACCGCCGCTTGCGGCCAAATTTGCCATAGAAACGATGACCGGAATCTTTTTCGCCTTTGCCGCTTCAATCGCCAGACGGATTTTTTCCGATGCGGTGACGGAGCCGCCCGGCGAATCCACACGGACCACCAAAGCTTTCAAATCCTTATTGTCGAGCGCATCGTAAATGAGGCCGCTGACGGTGTCTCCCGCTGCGGTTCCGGGACCGCCCTCTCCATCGACGATGGTACCCGCAATGGTCACAACGCCAATCTGCGCACCCGCGGTTGCGGGGCCGTAGCTCGCAAGTAACGCGTCCATTGGGGTGTGGGCAAAGCCACCGGTCGTTTTCTTATCGTCCGCGCCGACCTTTCCGGCGATGAATTTCCCGAATGCGATACGGTCGCCAAGTTTGTCGACAAGACGCGTCGACAGCGCCAATTGCCCCAGATCGCCTTTAACAGACTCCACCGCACCGGCCGGATCGGTCAACATGCGGTCCAGCTGCGCCTGCGGCCGCGCCTTTGCTACGCCCGCTTTCCACTGGCTCCAGACTTCATCATAAACCCCCTTGATCGCCATTTTGGATTCAGGGGACTGCTCGGTGCGCATATAGGGTTCAACAGCGCTCTTGAAGGTTCCGACACGATAGATGTTGGCCTTCACACCAAGCTGGTCGAGCAAGCCCTTATAATAGGGCTGTGATCCCCCGGGGCCGGTTATCATTGCGCCGCCCAATGGGTCCATCCAGATTTGCGTGGCATGGGCCGCCAGTTGATAGCTGTCGTCCGTATAGGCTGTGGCAAAGGCATAGACTGGCTTGCCCGCCTTTTTCACCGCCTCAAGGCTGTTGCCAATTGCCGCAAGGCTCGCCTGTCCGCCGCCCATGAACCGTTCCATGTCGACAACGACCAGTTTCACCCGCGTATCTTTTTCCGCGAGCTTGAGCGCGCGAACGACATCGCGTTGGCGAATTTCACCGGTTGGCATGGACGAGGATGTGAGCGCTGTCAGCGGGTCAACTTCGGCAGGCTGTTCGGAAATAACGCCATCAAGTTGCAGCAACAATGCACCATCGCGCACCACCGCCGGATTGGGGCTGGCGTTCAGAAGCGCGAATATCGCGAGGAAGAATAAGAACAGGAACAGGAGCACGAGCAGGTCTTTCAACCCGACCAATATTTTCCAGCTGACGCGCAGAAACTGCATAATGTCTTGTCCCTTTTTGATCTTTGTTCCGATGTAGGCATTCGAACGCCGTTTGCCACTGCTGTTCGACAAAAAGATATTGTATGCTGACAAGACCAGCGAAACAGAAAAGGGCCGCTGGAATGATCCAACGGCCCTTAAACATGGGTCAGCGGTCGGATGTGCCGCTGCCGGAAGTTGCTTTCATGCCGTGACCGGCATCGCCGATATCATCGGCGGCCGATCTCCCGAACGGAATTCCCCGACCTCTTAACTGAACCATGAGACATCGGATCACCTCCTTTCGTTGAATGGAAATTGCTTGCTTCAAACATATATCTGCCCTCCGCAGGACCGAAGTTGAATCAATCGGGTGACGTAAACAAGTCTTGTAATAAATTATTTTTCAGGCAAATATTGTGGTTCCGCGCCGCGATATGTGACATCGTCAAATGGCTATTACCGGCAATCTTCGACAATGCGTGCAATCTCTGCCCATGCCGGCAAAATGATGGGCGGATGTCCGTCCGTTTCCAATAATATCCGTCCGCGGCTAAACGCCATCGCATCCAATATCGCGTCCATCGGCATGATTTCACTCGCCAGATAGACGGGCGTTCCGCCGGTCGGCTTGGCCGCAAATTCCTTTGTGGCCGAAGATGTCCGTATGACAATGCGTTGCCCCGGTGCAGTCGCTTCCCGCGACACATATATGCGCCGATTTTGCAGGTCGCAGCGCAGGCTGACGACTGCATTTTGGCCGGTCGGTCCAAATACAGCCGTCGATCCGCGATCATCGCGCCGATACACC
>CAZCXQ010000007.1:0-26530 GCA_964502655.1 uncultured Sphingorhabdus sp. | reverse complement strand
AGAAAACGGCCAGTCATTCCAATCCGCCGATAGACGCGGCGGTGGTGCAGGCGTGGCGGCCACCGGTGGTGGCACGGGTGCGGCCCTTTGTGCTGGCGGTGGCGGCGGCGCAACGCAGGATGCGAGCAGCAACATTGCAATCAGGGTCAGGTTACGGATCTGCATGACTTTGTCTTATGGCCAAATCGCATCTGCTCCGCTAGCGCGTTGCGACATGGCGACCAAAAAAACACGACTAGACCAATTGATCGTTGATCGCGGCCTTGCCGACAGCAAGACGCGTGCGCAGGCATTGGTCATGGCGGGCCATGTCTACATCGGAGATGCCAAGGCACTAAAGCCAGGGCAACAAATCGCCGAAGATACCGAAATCAGTGTGAAGGGCAGCGATCATCCGTGGGTGTCACGCGGCGGCATTAAACTTGCCCATGCCCTTCATGAATTTGCCATCGATGTAACCGGCATGGTTGCCATTGATGTGGGTTCATCAACGGGCGGCTTTACCGACGTGATGCTGACGCAAGGGGCAACGCGCGTTTTCGCCGTCGATAGCGGCACCAACCAGCTTGCGTGGAAACTGCGGCAAGACCCCCGCGTGGTGGTGCATGAACAGACAAGCGCGCGCATATTGACCGACGTGCATATTACTGAACCCGTTGACCTTATCGTTTGTGACGCAAGCTTCATCGGTCTCGCCAAAGTGCTAGAGCGGCCTTTGACCTTTGCCAAAAGCGGCGCGCACTTGATCGCACTTATCAAACCACAATTTGAGGCTGGCCGTGAAGAAGTTGGCAAAGGCGGCGTCGTACGGGACCCTGAAGTCCATAAACGCGTTTGCGACGAGGTACAGCAGTGGTTGGTCGAAAATAACTGGACGATACGCGGTTTGACCACCAGCCCGATTACAGGGCCGCAAGGCAATGTCGAATTTCTAATCTGGGCGCAAAATGTGTAGCGCCCCACCGGGGAGCAGCCATATGAAAATCCGTTCCATATTAACCGCATCAGCAGCGTTGTTCGCGCTGGTGCCACTGGGCCACACAGTTGCCGCGCCTGCGACACAAACGGCAGATGCCACAGCGGACATTGTGCCATCACAATTGCCACGCAACGCCGCGCCGTTGCATTATGCGATTACCGTCACACCCGATGCCGAAAAATTGACGTTCGACGGCAACGTCCGCATCGAATTCATGCTGAAGACCCCAAGCGATTCCGTGACGTTGAACGCGGCAGATATCGACTTTCGGACCGTCACCATCGCAAAAGGCCGCGCCGCCGCACGTCCGGTCACGACGCAGGTGAATGCCGCCGCGCAAACCGCCACGCTATCCTTTGGGCAGACGCTGCCCGCCGGCCGATACACGCTGTTCATTGATTATGCCGGGAAGATCCTGCAGCAAGCCAATGGCTTGTTCGCGCTGGATTACAAAAATCCCGAAGGCGCCGAAAAGCGCGCGTTGTTTACGCAGTTTGAAGCGCCCGATGCACGCCGTTTTGTGCCCAGCTGGGATGAACCCATTTACAAGGCGACATTTGACCTGACGGCGCGCGTTCCGTCCGAACACATGGCCGTCAGCAATATGCCCGTTGCCGAGCGCCGGGAAATGGGGGGCGGTAAGACCGAAGTCCGCTTTGGCACGACACCGAAAATGTCGACCTATTTGTTGTTTTTCGGGCTCGGCGAATTTGACCGCATAACAAAGCAGGTTGGCCCGACTGAAGTGGGTGTCGTCGTTGGCAAGGGCAATGGTCCAAAGGGCCAATATGCGCTCGATGCATCGGCGAAGCTTGTTGAATATTATAATGATTATTTTGATACGCCCTATCCATTGCCGAAACTCGACAATGTTGCCGGTCCTGGACAGAGCCAGTTTTTCAGCGCGATGGAAAATTGGGGTGCGATTTTCACGTTTGAGCGGGTTCTTCTGAACGATCCGAAAATCACCAGCGCACGCACGCGTCAGGGCATCTTTACGACAGACGCCCATGAAATCGCCCACCAATGGTTCGGCAATCTTGTCACGATGGCGTGGTGGGATGACCTGTGGCTCAACGAAGGCTTCGCCAGCTGGATGGAAAGCAAGGCGACCGCGCATTTCAACCCCGAATGGCAAAGTGCTTTGGACCGCGTCAACGGCCGTGAGGGCGCGATGGGGCTTGATGCCTATGTGACAACGCATCCGGTCATTCAGAAAATCAGCACCGTCGAACAAACCAGCCAGGCATTTGACACCATCACTTATTCAAAAGGTGAAGCGGTTATCACGATGCTTGAGGCGTTTGCCGGTGAGACCGTTTGGCGCGATGGCCTGCGTGCCTACATGAAAAAACATGCCTATGCGAACACGCGCACCGACGATTTGTGGACCGCGGTTGAGGCGGCTGGCGCAAAAGGCCTTGTCCGCATCGCGCATGATTTCACGCGCCAACCCGGCGTTCCGTTGATTTCAGTGAATGCCGCCAAATGTGTGAACGGGTCCACTGTCTTATCGCTGAGCCAAGGTGAATTTTCACGTGACCGCAAGGCAGAAACCACCGCCAAGCCGCAGCGCTGGAACGTCCCTGTTATCGCTCAAGTGGTCGGCAATGCAACCGGAACCGGCATCATTTCGGGCGGTGCGGGTACCATGACCCTGCCCGGCTGTGGCCCGGTTTTGGTCAACGCAGGGCAAAGCGGATATTACCGCGTTCTTTACACGCCGGACATGATGGCGGGTCTTAAAGAGGCCTTCCCGAAATTGGCACCCATTGACCAACTCGGGTTGCTCAACGACAGCCAAAGCCTCGCTTATGGCGCATATCAACCGGTACGGACCGCGCTTGATCTCGTCGATGCTGTTCCGGCCAATGCCAGTCAGCGGGTCATCGAAGATAATGTTTCGACCTTTGGCTATTTATATGGACTGTATGACAAGGAACCCGCGCGGCAGGCGGCACTGGCGAAACGCGCCAGTGAACGCTTTGGTCCCGTGCTCGACAGACTTGGTATGAAGCAGGATGTTACCGACAGCACGCTCGACGCCAATTTGCGCAGCGCCCTTATCGGCACGCTTGGCTATATGGGCGATGCAAAGGTTGTGGCCGAGGCGCGCCGCTTGTTTGATGCACTCGATACCAATCCAGCGGCGCTAGACGGGCCACTGCGTACCACGTGGCTCGGCGTCGTTGCGCAAAATGCGGATCAGGCTTCGTGGGATAAAATGCGCAAGCTTGGGCAGTCGGCCGAAAGCTATCTGGTGAAATCAAGCATGTACCGTTTGCTCGGTTCCGCGCGAGATGAAGCGTTGGCCAAACAAGCGCTGGCGCTGGCGCTGACAAAGGAGCCAGGCCAGACCTTAAGCGCGGGCATCATTGGCAGCGTTGCGGGTGAGTTTCCCGACCTTGCGGTCGATTTTGCCCTGGCGAACCGCGAAGCGGTCGAAGCATTGGTCGACGTGTCATCCAGATCGGAATTTATTCCAAGTCTGGGCAATGGTTCAAATGATCCAGCGATGATCGATAAGCTCAATGCCTATGCCAAAGCCTATCTGACACCGGAGTCCCGCAAGCCGGTCGATCAGGCGATTGTGTCCATCGAAACGCGCATCAAAACCCAACCCCGGGTCCGTTCCGAGGTGGGTGCATGGTTGGACGCAAAATAAGCAAACGACACAATGTCGCGACGCGTCAGTCCTTGTAAAGGCCATTGACGCGCGCGGCGTAACGTTCGCGGATGACATGGCGCCGAATTTTCATGCTCGGCGTCATTTCGCCATTTTCTATGGTGAAAGGCTCGTCAGCAAATTCAAACTGGCGGACCTTTTCGGTTACCGACACGTCCGCATTGACCCGGTCAACCGCGGCACGAACCGCAGCCCGAAACTGAGGATTGGCCTGCAAGGCATTGAAATCATATTTCATATCTTGCGCCCACGCCCATTCGAGCGCCCATTCGGGATCCGGAACGATAAGCCCGACGATGTACGGCCGCTTGTCCCCTGAAACCATCGCCTGCAAAATTTCGGGCTGCAGCGTGAGCATGCCCTCAATCTTTTGCGGCGCGATGTTGTCGCCCTTGTCGTTGACGATCAGGTCCTTTTTCCGGTCGGTAATGGCGATACGTCCGCGATCATCGATATGCCCGATGTCGCCGGTGTGTAGCCAACCATCCTTGATGACGCGGTCGGTCTCCGCCTTGTTCCGCCAATAGCCCTTCATCACCAAGGGACCACGGACAAGGATCTCCCCATCTTCGGCAATCTTGACCTCAGTATTCTTCAGCGGCGGGCCAACAGTATCCATCTTGATGCCTGTTTTGGGCCGGTTGCAGCTGATGACGGGGCCAGACTCGGTCTGTCCGTACCCTTGCAGCAAGGTAATGCCCAAAGATTGGAAAAACACGCCAATGTCGGGATTGAGCGGCGCACCGCCCGATACCATGGCCTTCATCCGGCCGCCAAAGCGTCCCTGGATTTTGGGCTTAATCGTCCGCGACAAAATCAACCGCATCGGCGCATCGGAAAGCCGCTTGCGTCCCGAATAATCGCGTTCGCCAATGGTCAGGGCTTTATTGAGCAAGTAATTTGGAAACTTGCCCTGCTTTTCGACGGCCTTGATCATTCGTTGGCGCAGGACTTCAAACAATCGGGGAACGACCACCATCACGGTTGGCCGTGTTTCCTCAATATTGGAAGCGAGCTTTTCCAGCCCTTCCGCATAATAGATTTGCGCGCCAACACTGATAGGCAGGAATTGTCCGCCGCTATGTTCATAAGCGTGCGAGAGCGGCAAAAATGACAGGAAGACTTCTTCTTCATCCAGCCCAAAATCTTCACGCAGCACCTCAGCGGCGCCATCGACATTGTGCAAGATCGCGCCATGATGCTGCATCACGCCACGCGGCGCACCGCCGGTACCGCTGGTGTAAATGATGCACGCCAAATCGTCGCGCGTTACTGCGGCCATAGCGGCCTCAGCAGCCCGTACATCGGCATCATTGCCTTGAACCATCTCGGACCATTGGTGCATCGATAACTGGCCATGCTGCACCGCTGGCTGCGGTTCCATAGCGATAATGAATTCCGCTTGCGACGACCGCAATGCCGCCGGCATCAATGTCTTGGCCAGCTTTGCAGTCGAAACAATCACCGCGCGGGCGGCGCTGTCGTCGAGAATATGTTGATGGTCGCGTTCGGTATTGGTGACATAGGTCGGCACAGTCACGCATCCCGCCGCCATGATGCCCAGATCGGCAATACACCATTCGGGGCGATTTTCAGACACGAGCATGACGCGGTCGCCCTTTTCCAGCCCAAGCTGGCGCAGCGACTTGGCAAAGCCCGCAACCTGACGTGCGACCTCAGCCCAGCTTAAGGATTGCCACGTACCATCATGCTTTGCCCATAAAAATGGCGCGTCACCGCGATGCCGCGCGCGCGCAAAAAACATGGTGACGAGGTTGGGAAAGCTGTCAAAATCGTCGAACTGCTCGGCGGCCACTTATTCTCTCCTAAGGAACATCTTGCGGTCCATTATGGGACTCTAAAAAATTACGCTAGCGCGCCAATGCGTTAGGCGCAACGTGCCGTTCGCGTTAACCGACATCCTCAGTCGGTGCCTCATTAACCAATCGCGGCACGGTCACTGTCACCTTGCCCTTGGCGTCGATGGTGGACGATGTCCCCTCGCTGCGTGGATCGGAGGCACCTGTCCAGCTGTTGCCGACAAGCTGCGCGCCGTTAACTTTTGAACCCAAATCGACAGGGCGAACCGTCTGTCCAAATTTGCTGAGCGCATCAGACATCGCCGAAAGCATGCTATTCTGTTCAACCTCAAGACCGCCGCCACCAAAATAGATGTTCGGCAACGCAATCGCTTGATCGAGCGGAAGCCCGAAGTCGATGACGCCAATCAGCGTCTTGGTCACATGCATGATGATGCGTTTTCCGCCAGCTGAACCAAGCGCGAGAACCGCCCGACCATCGCGATCAAACACGATCGTCGGGGACATGGAAGACAATGGCCGCTTTCCGCCCATCACGCGGTTGGCCACTGGCGCGCCATTTTTTTCGGGCGAAAAGGTGAAGTCCGTCAATTCATTGTTCAAGAAAAAGCCGCCTGCGACCAGCTGGCTGCCAAATGGCCCCTCAATCGTCGACGTCATATTGGCGATATTGCCGTTGCGGTCGACTGCGGTGAAATGCGTTGTTCCTGCAACTTCGCTTGAAATGGCCGCCGTGCGCGGCATCGCGCCGGGCGGGTTCCCTGCCGGATAGTCCGTGCGCGCCTTTTCAGGGTCAATAAGCGCGGAACGCTCTTTGATATATTCGGGGTTCAAAAGACCAGCGACGGGCACATTCACAAAGGCATCATCGGCCAGATATTTTTCGCGGTCGGCATAGGCCAGCTGCATCGCCTGACCAATCAGGTGCCAGCTTTTGGGGCTGTTTTTGCCCGATGCTGCCAAGTCAAACCGCTGCAACGTGCCCAATATTTGCAACACAGTTGTCGCGCCCGATGACGGCGGGGCCATGCCGCACACCACATAGACGCGGTACGGCGCGCAAACAGCTCGCTGTTCCTTTGCGCGATATTGCGCAAGGTCCGTCATGGTCATGTCGCCGGGGCTAAGCTTGCTTGTCGTGACCGCACTTACAATCTGGTTGGCGATGGGGCCGGTGTAAAATGCATCGGGTCCCTTTTTCGCCAGCAACTTTAACGTCGCGGCAAGTTCGGGATTATTAAGCTTCATACCTGCGGTAACAGGCGCGCCGTTGCGCCAATAAATCGCACGCGCAGCATCAAAGTTGGACCAAAGCGGCTGAATGCCCTTCAGCCGTGATTCAAGCGTCTTGTTGACGATGAACCCTTTGTCGGCAAGGCGAATGGCGGGCTTGAAAATCGTCGCCCAAGACAGCTTGCCCCATTTGCGGTGGGTTTCCGCCATAAGCTGGATATTGCCGGGAACGCCCACGGAACGTCCGCCCTGAAAGGCCTCCAGGAAACCAAGCGCTTTACCGTCTGGTCCGACAAAACGATCGGGTGTCGCCGCGGCTGGCGCAGTCTCGCGCCCGTTGATGGTTGAAAGCACGCCCTTTGCGTTATCCTGATACAAAAGGAAGCCGCCGCCCCCAATGCCGCTTGATTGCGGTTCAACGACGGTCAGCGCCAACATCATGGCCATCGCCGCATCGGCAGCGGAACCACCCTGACGCAACATTTCCATCCCTGCTTCGGTAACGCGGGGATCGGCCGATGATGTGACACCGACATTTTCGGCTACAACCGGTTGAGCGGCAAGAACGAGTGCGCTGATCGCGAAGGACAATTTTTTCATGCCCGATACCTAGCCCCCTTTACACGGCAATGCCAAGTCCGGATTTACCCGTCAGTCCCCACGGCGTCCGAGATATTGGCAAACCCGTCGCGCTGCAAAAGTTTCAGCAGTTGCCGGTTGATTTTAAGCGCCAGTCCGGGGCCATGATACACAAGCGCACTGTAAATTTGCACCAGCGATGCACCCGCCCGGATACGCGCATAGGCATCTTCAGCCGAGGCAATGCCGCCGACACCAATCAAGCCCAGCTTCCCACCGCTTGCCTTGCGAAAATCGATGAGGCGTTGCTGCGCAAGGTCGCGCAAGGGCGCGCCGGACAAGCCACCGGTTTCGCCGGCATGTTTCGATTGCAGGTCTGGCCGCGAAATAGTTGTGTTCGATACGATCAAAGCTGCAACACCGCGCGCCATCGCCACGCTGACAATATCGTCAATGTCGGCGGGTTGCAGATCCGGCGCGACTTTCAGGAAGACCGGCGTGGCTCGCGACCGCGCCGCCATAACCTGCGCCAACAGATCATCCAGCGCAGCCTTGTCCTGCAGCGCACGTAGCCCTGGCGTATTTGGCGAACTGATGTTGACCGTCAGATAATCGGCCAAAGGCTCCATATTGCGCACGCCGATGACATAATCGGCAATGCGGTCAGCGCTGTCCTTATTGGCGCCGATATTGATCCCCAGCGGCCCCGCCAATGCCGTGTCCGGAATATTCTGCAGCCGCGCGATAGCCGCCGCTTGGCCTTCATTGTTGAAACCCATGCGGTTGATGACTGCTGCGTCCTCAACCAAACGGAACAAGCGCGGTTTTGGGTTACCCGCCTGCGGCAACGGCGTTAACGTGCCGACCTCGGTAAATCCAAAGCCAAGGCGCATGATCTCAACGGGCACTTCGGCATTTTTGTCATAGCCCGGCGCAAGCCCAACGGGATTTGCAAAGTGCAGCCCGGCAAAGCTTTGCTGCAAAGCCGCGTCCTGCGTTGCCATCGACGGGATCGGCAACATTTTCAGCGCCGTAAGCGACATGTTGTGGGCGGTTTCGGCATCAGCCTGAAACAAAAAGGGGCGTGCAAGTCTGTAAAACATGAGCGTGCTATTCACGAGTCGCGTGCAACGTGCAACGGCGGGATTACACCCATGAAGCTGACCAAGATGATTTTGGCCGTAAATGTCAAAATTTTGTGGGGGTGATGACGATTCCGTGCAATCCCATTTTACCAGAATTTTTCATAGCCGTGGTGCGACCCGAGGGCTCCACCGTTGTAGAACGGGAGTTCTTTTCCTTTTAGACCCGCTTCACAGCGGGTCTTTTTTTGTCGCTATCCGTGGCAGATATTTCACCGCGGCTATCGTCCCTGCCCTGCCGGTCGAAGACTATTCCTTCGGTGCGTCCGGCTCTTGGCTTTGCGGCTTTGCTTTACGGCGGCGGAGATTCGCGCGCAGGGCTTCGCGTAACCGTTCGGCCTTAATCCGCTCTTTGTCTTGCGCGTCTTTTGCCATTTGCGTTCTCCGATCCATTCTGCCTGTGCGCGCACCCGATGCCAAATCGCCCGCAGAGGCGCAAGCCGCTTGACAACTGCGCCGTCCCTTCGCATAGGCCCCACCTTCTGTGTATGCTGCTGTAGCTCAGTGGTAGAGCGCGTCATTGGTAATGACGAGGTCGGGAGTTCAATCCTCCCCAGCAGCACCAGGATTTCCGCTATATCTCCAGGGCCCTATTTCGTGGCACCAATTTTGTTTTGGGGCGTTGCGGTGCACAGGCATCCGATCATCGAGAATGCAACGACTGCGTAAATATGTTCAGCCTATCAGGACGATGGCGAATGCGGCAACGCCGAGAAAGCTTCCAAATGGAAGTGCATCGCGCTGATGCTTGGCGATTACATGCAGGCTGGAGACCACAGTTAGTCCGATTGCGCTCGCAATCAGCAACGTTATCGGCAGCGCCTGCCAACCTAACCAGATTCCTAACGCCCCAAAGAGTTTAGGATCGCCGGCACCCATGCCATCATGTTTCCTGAAAAATTTGTAAGCTTGCCGAATAATTTCCAAGCTCAAAAAGCCTGCCAACATTCCTGTGGCCCTGTCTGCCCACGCTATTTCGGGCGTGAGCATCGGCCCCACCAGAACACCCATGACCGCTAACAAAAGCACCAGTCGGTTTGGTAGCCAAAGGTGCTGATGATCGAGCACGATGAGCGGAAGTAATAGCCAACCAAACACAGCAGCTGCAATGGCTTGCTCTGCCGGAAGCAGGAGAACAGCCACTGCACCGATTAAGGCTGCGATCAATTCGGTCGCCAAAGGCAGCAGTCCAATAGGCCCACCGCAATGTCTACATTTGCCCTTTAACAATACGTACGATGCAATTGGAACTAGGTCATAAGCAGCAATCTGATGCCCGCAATTATCGCAGTGAGAGCGCCCCGTTGCCACACTTTTGCCAGCCGGCCACCGACTGCACACGGCGGCGACGAAGCTTCCCCAGATCGCACCCACCGTCAGTTGTGATGCGAGCAAGAACCATAAAGGCAATCCCGCAACTATAGCGCTGACATGTAACACAGCGCCGTTCAGAACCGGCCCTTTTGCATAAGGCGATAGCCGCCAGCGACCGGACGGAATCCGGCAAGCGTCAGCATCGTACCCTGCTCTACCGCCTCGGCGTCAAGCGTGACGGTCACAGTGTAGCTGCCGTCCGCCGACAGCCGGATGTCGGCGCGTTCCATGGCCGATTGGCTGACCAAGGGCAGCAATAGTCCCGCACCGTCACAGCGCGGTTGTCCAAGCATGCCATTTTGCAGGTTCAACCCGGGCAAACTGTCGGACATGATCAGACGAACTTGCCCCCCTGCCTGCATGCACCGGCCAGCCGCGAATTTCGCGGAGAAGCCTTCAAACTGGATATTTTCAGCCGGAAAAGGCGCAAAAAGCGCAGCGACTGGAAGTGTAGCGTTCAGATTATTGACGGACATGCCGCCAAAACCGCGCGACACTGTCCCTGTAAATCCGGGGCGATAGGGTGCGTTGCCCCGCGACAATAGGATGTCCGCGCGGCCCAAAAACAAAGGCCCGACCAAAAGACGCGCATTCACATCGCCAATGGGCAATTTGCCAAGACGCAAGTCACGGATCGACCCGTCCCAGATGATGCCATCCACTTTGCGCGCCGAAACGCCCTCACCGCCCACAATGGTCCGCAGCGGCATGAATAGGATCACCGACAGCATCAGCAGCACAGCACTGGCGACGACAAGACGGCGGCTCATGGCGCATCCTGCTGCAACTGGGCATCGACGGTGACACTGCCATTGGTGCCTGTGCGCAATGTAAGGCCGCTTATGGTGACATTCTGGCTCTCAAGCTCCGTCAGCCATGCAAGCAAAGCAGGCGCGCGTGCCTGATCAATACGAAAGCGCATTTCGCCCGGCGCGGCATTGCCGGACGTGATGATGTCAAAGCCCTTTTCGCCGGCACTTTGTGTAATCAGCACATCGATATTGGCGGGAGCCGTTGTACGGGCAACGCGTGGCTTTGCCAGTGCCGCATCAACCGTTGCGACAATGCGCCCACGGCGCTGCACCGCGGCGTCATGGTCAAGCTTGGCTTGCTCGACGGCAGATAAAGCCGGCATGATAATCCCAAAGACCAGCACCACAAACGCGGTCAGCCCGCCGGCTGAACCGACAAGCCATTGCTCACGCCGCGTTAGCGCAGCAAACCACATATGTGCTGCAGCTATCATGGCATCCTCATCGTAAGATCGACCAGCGTCGCGCCCGTCGCGTCTGTACGCGGTGTGGCGGTGATGGGAAAACCATCTTGCTGTATGGCGATTAGTGTCTGGTTGATATTGTCGGAACTGGGCGCAGCCAAAACGACCGTCAGAACGCCATCTTGGCCAAAGCGCATGTCACGCACCGAAACATTGGGCGACGCTTTCACACTGCGCCATAAGGCCGCCGATAATGGCGAAAAGCGTCCCTGCAATATGCCTTTTTTGCGCATGGTAGCGGCGAGTTGCGCCTCCGCCTGATCAATATCGGTAATCGCTGGATCAACCTTTTGTGCCGCGGCAAGTGCGATGCTGTTTTCGTTGCTGGTTGCGCTCCAATATTTCGCGAGCGTCACCAACATGGTCAGCGCGCTGATCACAACAAGCGCGATGCATAGGCGCTTAATCCATTTCAACTGTTCTGCCGTTGCCCAGATGGACCGCACCTTCTTGGCAAAGATACCCTCGCGCAAGTTTAACAGCGGTTGCTGGCTCGCTGTCCAAAGCATTGTCCGCACTGTGTCCGCGTCCAAAGTCTCAACGGCGGTCTCGCCTGCAAAAATGCTGCGGAAAACAGGCTCATCGGGCATCGCAAATTGCGCGCTGCGAAGCACGTTCACACCTTCAAACGCGGCCGTGAGGACGACGTCCGCAGGCGGATCAATTGCGAGGCCAAAGGGCAAAATAATGTCTGGATTCACGCCGTGCGCTGCTAGGCGATCCAATCCGCGCTGCATGACTTCGGGCGCAATTGTGGCTGTGACATAATCATCGCCAACATACTGCGCCGCGCTCGTGTGCACCAGTCCAAGTGATTGTTCGGCGGCGCGTAACTTGGCCACGCCTTCCGCTTGGCGCGGCTCCAGCCCTTGCAGCGAAAACCAGCTGCAGCGCACATCAGCAGGCGAGACCACAGCCATCACTGTTTCATCATCCGCCGAAGGCATAAATTCGGACAATGTACCGGCATGCTGCCACACGCCGTCCGTCACGCGGAACAGCGCGGGGTCATCGACATCGGACGACGGGAAGCGCAGGATGACGACGGTCATTCCTCTTCCCCCCAACTGCGCCAAATGACGCGCGCCGGCGCAGGCGAAGCGACGATCATCGATTCGCCAGCGAGCGCCAGTTCCCCAAGTGATACCCGTGTATCCAGCAAGAAATAATTGCTCGTCAGTTTTACCTGCCCTTGAACCAGAGGTGCCGGCTCCAACGCTGCCAGTTCGGGGGCAGCCCAGAATCGAATGAGGCTGCCATAGCCACTCGATGGCCGCTTGGCGAGATAGCTCCGTGCGGTCGCGATATTCAATTTACCTGGCGGGAACAGCATCGCCAACAATGGCGCCTGTTCGGGCAACAGGGTATTAACGTTCAACGGGGACAATATGGTTTCGGGCAGCACGCAAATCCAGTTCTGCAGCTTGCTGTAAATCGCGGGGCTCACGCCTTTTACCGCCCGCAGTTCGCTTGGGTGGGCGAAAGGCCGATTGGCAACCATATAAGGCACAGGGGCGGCGCGGTACGCATCATCCTCTGCGCCACCCGGCAACGGGGTAATATCGCTATCGGCCCAATCCGCTGCTGCCGCCGCTATGGCGCGGGCGGCATTCTCATCGGTACCAAGGACCACCAGCAACGACGTCAACTGATCCTGACCCGTCGTGCTGGCCTGATATCGTTCCCCCGATTTCGTCACCAAGCTATTGAGATTGAAACAATTTCCGGCATCACGCACGGTCGCCGTTGCTGTTCCGATGGGAATAGGCAGGCTTTGTGGAGTCCCCAGCCAGCCGCCGGCCAAAGTTGTCTGTGCAGCATCGCGTGCGACCAAGTCCTCAATCCGCGCCGCCGCAATCGATTCAGCGGCGTAGGTGAACATCCGCGCCTGTGCGAGCGTGTTGCCATTGGTGGATAATTTGCTGGACAGCGTCAGCCTATCCAGCGTCGTCGCGGCAATAACCGCAAGCACAGCAACCATCAGCAATACCGACAGCAACGCCGCGCCGCGTTCAGATGACTTTGGCAACATCAGCCAGCCGCCCCTTCTTCTGCACTCGGTGTTGACAAAATGCGTGTCTGCGGCCCCACAAGGAACAACATCCGCTGTTCAGGCTTGCCCTTGACGGTAACCGTCAGGGCGATCGCGCGCGGCAAGGCGTTCGCATCGGTTGCGGTCCAATCGCTCCGCCATTGCCCTTTATCGTCGCGATATTCGGCGGTCGCTGTCACAACATCCTCAAGCATTGTTGCCGCGTCAGCAGGCGCAGCACCGTCCAGCATCGGCCAGCTTAGACGTTTCAACGCCCCATCCTCAAGCACATAGGTCACGCGCTGCAGGCCGGCACGTGGCGCAGCATCGAAATTGGACCAGCCCCCCCGCACCAGCCCGAATATTCCACCGGGCACGGTGGCATCGCCTTGGGTAAAGGCGGGCACGGGCTGTCCGGATTGGTCGCGCACTGGCCGTGCGATGGCTTGCGCAAGGTCTGCCTCCAGCGCGTTGGTCAGCCGTTGTGAAAGCGCCATTTCGCCAAGACGCTTTTTAACGGCAATCTGCGTATCTGTGCCTGACCGCAGAAGCGTAACGCCTGCAACCGAAATGAGCGCAAAAATGGCCAGCGCCACAAGCAGCTCAATCAGCGTAAATCCCGCCTCCGATTGCCGCGCCGCGTTCATTGTTCAACAGGCCTTGCGATCGTCAGGCGGGCCTTACGCAAGGCCGCATTGCCGGTGCCGACAACATCAATATCTATCATCACGAGGCGCGTGTCGTCGGTCGGGCTTGCCGTTGCTGTCCAGCGCCAATTCTGGCCGCCATTCATTTCTTCGCCACGCGTTTCGCCCAAGGTGGGTGGCGCGGGGTTTGACAGGATTTCGACCGCCACATTGCGCGCCACTTGCCATGCCATGCTGCTGTCGCCCAAATTGGACGTGGAGCGCACCGAATAGCCCTGCAGGCGGACCATCGCCAGCGCCGCAAGGCTGAAAATCGCCAGAGCAACCATGATCTCCAACAATGTGAAGCCATTTTGTGTTGGTTGTGGTTTACCGGACAATGCGCACGTCCCCGGTCGCGGCCAGCGCAAGTGTTACGGTCACCGCATCCTGCTTTAGCGTAATATTGGCCGCGCTTGATGGCATGCCTGTGCTGTCGAAGGCGATCCGCATTTGCCGTGCACCAGCCATGTGCACAGAGGTACCGCTTTTCCAGTCCGTCGGCGTAAAGGGTGCCTCAGACAATGGTTGCCACGCGCCAGCATTGCGCGCCTCAAAGCCATAGCCAGACGGGCGCACGGTTACCGCCATGCTACGCGACTGCAATATGGCGTGATCGCGCAAGGCAGCAACGCGCGCGGCAAATTGCTCCGCCTCATCACGGGCACCGCGATCGGTTGACTGCACCGTCATGACGACCGCTGCACTCGCAATGCCGATGATGAAGATAACCACCATCAGTTCCACCAAAGTGAAACCGCGTTCGTCGGCTTTCATATGAGGATGGATTGACGGCTTAGTCGCCGTAAATATCGGCATTTTCATTCTCGCCACCCGGCGCGCCATCGGCACCAAGCGAGTAGATGTCAAAGGCGCCATTCTTGCCCGGGATTGTATATTGGTACGGGCGGTTCCACGGATCCGACGGCAGTTTTTTGATATAACCCACGCTGCGCATGCCTGCAGCGGCAGGCGGCGTGACCAAAGCCTGCAATCCCGCACCGGCATCTGGATAGGTCAGATTGTCCAGACGATATGTCTCAAGCGCTTGTCCCAAGACCGCTATGTCGGCCTTTGCCTTTTGCACCATCGCCTTGTCTTGATTGGGCAAGACATTGAGGGCGACGATGGTCGTCAGCAGCGCCAGAATGAACAAGGTCACCATCATTTCGACCAGGGTGAAGCCATTACGCTGTGCCGCCGCCGCCTTGCGGGCAAATTTCGCCGACGGACGGCTTGTGTCAGTGAAAAGATTAAAAATGATGCGGAGCATGACTAAAGTCCCGTCAGGTTTTGGAGTTGAAGTATCGGCAACAAAATTGCCAAGATGATGACAGCAACGACACCGCCCATTGCGACGATGATGAGCGGTTCAAGAAGCGACAAAGCGGTGCTGGTGAAATTATCAAATTCGCGCTCAAGATATTCCGCCGCGCGTTCGAGCATTATATCCAACTGCCCCGCGCTCTCGCCGCTTGCGGCCAAATATACCAGCAGCGGTGGGAAAACCCCGCTTGTGCGCATGGCGCCCGAAAGACTGCCCCCGCTCCGCACCGATTCCACAATATCGTCATTGGCGGCGGAGAGCACTTTATTGCGAATGGTGCCGCCGGTCAGGCGAAGACCCTCGAGCAACGGCAAGCGGCTGGCAACCATCGTTGCCAATGTCCGTGCCATACGCGCAGCGTGCAGGTTGCGCAGCAGCTTCCCAAGCAACGGAATGCGCAGCACCGTGCGGTCAACCGACAGGCGGAACGCTGGCCGCTTAAGCGCTTGCGCAAACAGCACCCCGCCAAGGACAGCAAAAATGATAATCACCCAATAATAATTCGCCAAAAACGCCGATATGCCAATGACAATCCGCGTAATCAGCGGAAGTTGCTGGTCGACATTGTCAAACTGTTCGACAACACGCGGGACCACTGAGACCATGAGGCCCATCACCACCAAAATCGCGACCAGCGACAAAATCGCAGGATAGGCCAACGCACCAATCAACTTGCCGCGCATCTCCGCCTGCCGTTCGAGCAATATCGCAAGACGTTCCGTAATAAGCGGCAATGTGCCTGCCCCCTCACCCGCCGCAATCATGGCGCGGTATAATGGCGGGAAGCTGTTGCCTTCACGGCGCATGGCTTCGGACAGGCGCTGTCCCTCGACCACGCCTGCATGCACCTCGGTCAGTATCTGCCGGACATGCGGTTGTTCGCTTTGTCGGCTGATCGTCCGCAACGCTTCCTCCAATGGAGAAACCTGCGCCAATGACGACAGTTGCCGGGTAAACAAAGTCAGCTGCTTGGCATTCAAACGCGGCTGCCGCTTAATTGGTAGGCTGGCGAGGACAGACGCGCGCGCGGGTGCTGGCGCGACGCTCACAATATAGAGATTCTTGGACGTCAGGCGATCGCGCGCCGCATCATCATTGGCCGCAGCTATCCGCCCGCGCTGTTCGCGGCCATCCGGATCAATCGCATGATATGCGAATTCAGGCATCTACAATGTCTTCGCGGCGCGAAATGCGAATGGCTTCTTCGGGCGTCGTATGGCCCGCACGCACCAGCTTGCGCGCGGCTGCGCTCAAATTGGGTTGGTTCACAAAAGCATGGCGTGCCAAAATAGCCTCATCACCACCATCGTTGATTAGACGGCGGATAGTATCATCAACACGGACAGCTTCAAACACTCCGATGCGGCCTTGGAACCCTGTATTGTTGCACTCTGGGCAGCCAACGGCCTTGTAGACCGCTGTCCCCTTATCAAAGCCCAACAACGACGCCGCGTTACCATCGGCCTGAACCGTCTGGCGGCAACTTGGGCATAGACGGCGCACCAAGCGCTGGGCGATGACGGCGCGCAAGGTGGAGGCGAGCAGGAACGGTTCAACCTTCATATCGCGCATCCGTGTGATCGCACCCAGTGCGTCGTTGGTGTGCACGGTGGTGAGCACAAGGTGCCCCGTCAGAGCAGCCTGCACGGCGATATCGGCCGTCTCACGATCGCGGATTTCGCCGACCATGACGACATCAGGATCTTGACGTAGTATGGCGCGCAATCCTGCCGCAAAAGTCATGCCGACCTTCGCATTTACCTGAGTCTGGCCAATGCCCTCCACGGCATATTCCACCGGATCTTCCACGGTGAGGATATTGCGCGTGCCATCGTTCAGCCGCTTGAGACCCGCATATAAGGTCGTTGTTTTACCCGACCCCGTTGGCCCTGTGACCAAGATGATGCCATTGGGTTCAGCCAGCGCCTCATTCAGGATTTTGAGCGTTTCTTCCGACATGCCCAGAAGATCGAGCGATATGCCGGCATTTTCCTTATCCAAGATACGCATAACCACACGCTCGCCTGCACGGCTTGGCAGGGTCGACACACGCACGTCGACAAGCTTGCCACCCAGCGTCAGACCGATGCGGCCATCCTGCGGAATACGGCGCTCTGCAATGTCGAGGCGCGCCATAACCTTGATGCGGCTGACGACAACCGGCGCGACATTAGCGGGCAAGCGGAGGCGTTCCTGCAACACGCCGTCGGCGCGCATGCGAATGACAAGGCCCGTTTCATATGGCTCGACGTGAATATCGGATACGCCCTGGCGGACAGCCTCTGCAATGATGCCGTTGATTAAACGGATAACGGGCGCGTCATCGGCGCTGTCGAGCAAATCGTCCGCGCTCGGCAGCATATCCGACAGCAAGTCGCCGTCATTGGTGCCGATTGAGCCGGCCATCGCCGCCGCGCTGCCATCCATGGCATAATGGTCGGACAAATAACGGTCAAAGGTCGCATTGTCCGCCATTTCGACATCAAATGGCATCGACAGATAGCGCCGGACCTCAAGCAACATTAGCGGATCAGCGCCCTCACGCATCGCCACCACAATGCGGTCATCGCTTTCGTGCCGCAGGACCAGACCATGTGCCTTGGCAAAGGCATAAGGCAAATCGATCAGAGGTGCGATCAAAGCCGGCGCAATGGCGACGTCGGAATCAACAGGTATATGGGATGCTGGCTCGGTCGTCCCCTCGCGCGATGTCATGATTGCGGATCCCCAGTGGCGGAAGAGACCGCGCTTGCGGGAACCTCCGCCGGTTGCAACGGGCCACCTGTCTGGGGCCGTGTCAAATTGCCATCGGCACCGATCATGATATCATTTGTTCGCACATCAGGTGCCACGGGCGGCACGGCGCCCATATAATCGCGCAGCAATTCGTCAATGCTGGGTTCGGCATCTGGATTGCGCGTCAACTGCATGTCGCGCACATAGTCATAACGTCGCGCAGTCAGCCGGTCGCCATCTTCGCGGCTACGCAAGATGGTCGGGCGAATGAAGACCATCAAATTGGTTTTGCTACGGCTGCGGCTGCGCGATTTGAACAGTTCGCCAATGAGCGGAATGTCACTCAAAAGTGGAATGCGCTCAATCGTGCGGCGTTCATCATCATTGAGCAAACCACCAATGGCCAGCAATTGGCCATCGCCCACGGTCAACGTCGTTTCAAACTCGCGCTTGTTGAGGATGAGGTCGCTGGAGCGCGATGACACCGGCCCTGCAACGCTCGACACTTCCTGTTTAAGGAACAGCTTCACGTCGCCCTGCGCGTTTACCTGCGGCGTCACCTCAAGCTTGATGCCCACTTCCTGACGCTGAACCGTGCGGAAGGCGTTTTCGAAATTGGCGGATAATTGCTCGCCAGTGCTCACGGGCACTTCTTGTCCGACCAGAAACTTCGCCTTTTGGTTATTCAGCGTCACAATATGCGGCGTCGCCAGCAAGTTGGACTCGGTGTCCGCGGCAATCGCGTTGATAATTGTGCCAAAGACCGCATTTTTGCCGATATCCAGCGCAAAGCCACCAAAGCCGCCCGTAGCGCTCAGGATCGATGCAGCCGCCGCTTCCTGAAGGCTGTCACCCAGCGCGCTGTTCGTTGCCGTCGTGGTCGTATTGCCGTTCACCGTCGTGGTGGTGCGCGTCAGTTCTTCGGCGCCAATTGCACCTGCAATCGTCAGAATATTGGGTGAAGCGTTGGCGTAATTTGTCGCCGCAAAAGGCGCGTCCTTGCCACCAACGAGGAATTGTACGCCAAGCTTTTTCGCCGCGTCATTGCCGATTTCAACAACGATTGCCTCAACCAAAACCTGTTCGGGCCGTGTGTCCAGCTGTCGGATCAACTCGCCCAACGTGCGTTGCATTTCGGGGTTTGCGGCGATGATAAGGGCGTTGGTGCCTTCATAGCGGGTCACGACAACGGGGCCACGGCCACCAATGCCATTGGGGCCTGGACCAGAGGAAGATGCGGCAATTGGCGCGACAACGGGGGCAGCACCGCCGCCTGCAGCTGGCGCAGCAACGGGTGGCGCGTCATTGACGGTAGACGATCCGCTCTGCCCGCCAATCAACGACTGGACGGTCTCCAACAAGGTAGCAGCATTGGCATGCTCAAGCCGGTACACGCGAATTTCGGCACCTGATTGTGCGCGCGCATCCAATTCCTTGGCCATCGCGGCAAAGCGCGCAACCGACGTCGGATCACCACGCAGGGCAATAGCGTTGCTGCTGTCAATGGCCGTGATGGAAACAGGCGGCCTTGCGCCCTCGCCGCCGCCTTGACCAGCCAGCCCCTGAAGCGCGGCGGCTATTTCACGCGCACCAGCGTTATCGAGTGCGACAATCTGGGTCGCAGCGCTATCGCGGTCAATCTGGCGAATGAGGTCGCGAATGCGGCGAATATTGTCGGCATAATCGGCGACCACAAGGCTGTTTGCATTTTTATTGGCCGTCAACGAACCTTCGCGGCTGACCAATGGACGCAGCGTTTCAACGGCTGAGGTGGCGTCGATTGAACGCAGGCGGAATACTTCCGTTACAAATTGGCTTGATGTTGCGGCCCGGCTACCGACGCGGGTTGGCTGGGTTGCAGCGCCGTCAGAAGGCTGGATCCGGTAACCACCGCCACGAATGGGAATGGCGACAAGGCCATTTGCGCGCAGTGTCGAAAGGAACACCTCAAAATATTCCGAACGCGACAAGGGCCGGTCCGTAACCACCGACACTTTCCCATTCACGCGGCCATCGACAATGAACGTCTGTCCGGTGACGCGGGCCGCATCCTGAACAAAGGCACGGATATCGGCATCGCGCACATTCAATGTCTGCTGCGCGGCGATAGGCTGGGCAAAAACAAGCGCGCTGCACGCCAGCATAAGGGTAAATTTACGGATCACGGTTGTTCCAGATTTAAAGCAATGGGGACCTTTGCCCCGCCGCGTTCGACTTCAACGCTTAAGCGGGCTCCGGGCCTGATTTGAGAAGCAATGTCAGCCGCCGAGGAAACCGGACGGCCGTTTATGCCAACGACAATGTCGCCAGCCTGAAATCCGGCGAGGCGCAACATCGTGCCATCATCGCGGGCTTGCAGAACGAGACCGGTGACCCTGCCCCCTTCATTACGCGGCGCAAAGCCGATGGATTTCTGAAGTGTGTCAGCATTTAAACCGAGGCCTCCGCCGGGCGCCGTTGGCGTAGCAGACGCGCCTGATCCTGACGGATTAACCGTTTCCGCGGGCACCGACTGATCAAGATACAGCGATTCTTTGACGCCGCCGCGCGACAATATGACATGGTCGAATGCAACGGAATCCAAAGTGACGCCGGGCGCGACTTCTTCGCCGATGGCAAAACTGTTCTGCACGCCATCTTCGCCCGCGATGATAGCCGAACCGCCACCCGAACTTTCATTGGTGCGCACGCCGAACAATGTCAGGCTTAACGATGTGACATTCTGGGGTGACGCTGCAGCCGCGTCATTGCGAAAAAAGGGGTCAAATCCCGCAAACAGCGCCATTCTGGCAGACTGTGGCACAATATTAACCGACGGCGCGCGCCAGTCATTGACCGGGCCAACGGGCGTTATCAATATCCAGAAAAGCCGTGCGGTTTGAACGGCGGTCATTATGGCCAGAGCGCCCAGGAGCAGGCGACCGGCGGGCACAGCTGTGATTTTGCGTGACTGTAGCTTCACCCTTTCCGCCAATGATATTGCCACTGAATCCCCCCGGACTAATCCGCTTGATGATACTGCCCTAACGCGCGGCTGTGACCGTCGAGTGACGCCTAAATGACAGTTTAGTGACGCCCCGAACCGAATGCAACGTGCCAGACAAAATGACGGCGACATGCTGGTTCCAACATGTCGCCGCGAGTCGGGGGGCTGTATTTCGGTTAGAAGTTCAGCTCGACGCCAATAGAAGCGCTGATGCCTTGTTTGTAACGGTTGTAGAAAATCTTGTTCGCGCCGCTTTCCTGAAACTCCTGATATTTGGTGTTGGTCAGGTTGCGTACTTCGAATTTCAATTCAGCGTCTTTGCCGCCAAGCGTAAAGCCTTCACGCGCCACGAAATCGAGCTGGATGCCAGGTTTTTCCTTGATATCCGGCTGACCCGATGCACCACGGCTGGTAACCCGGTCGGTTGAATAGCTGAACAAGATAGTCTGCTGCGACAGGCGCTCTGTATCTTCGAGACCGAATTGCAGATTGACCAGATGATCCGCCTGGCCAGTCAATGGCGAACCGTCGGTGAAGAAATCGAGCGCGTCGGTGGACGATGCGTTAAACACCGCAACCGTATCACCCGCCTTCACACTGATTTTTGATTTGGTGTAGGTGTAGTTGGCAATGACAACCGCGCGGCGTGTCGCAAAAAAGCCTTCATCGCCAATTGCAGAGAGATCGAAATATTTCTGCGTTTCGATTTCAACACCGTACAAATCAGCCTTTGGTGCGTTCGCGAAGCTGGTGATAACCGAGTTATCATCAAAACTTGAGAACGACTCGATCGGATTATCGATACGCTTGAAGAAACCAGCAGCTGTGACGCGCTGGTCACGGTCAAAATACCATTCATAGCGCGCTTCAGCATTGTACAACTGGCTATCCGTCAGAAACGGGTTCCCGCGGAAAAGACGGTTGGAATCTGTATCGTAGAAATTTTGGAAAATCAGTTCGCGGAATTGCGGACGCGCGATGGTTTTCGACGCGCTCAACCGGAACTTCATCTGATCATTCATGTCCCATGTCAGCGTCGCTGCGGGCAACCAATAGCTACGATCCAAGCTGGTGGAGGCAAGCGAGGCCGTTGGCGTCGTGAACACCTGAACCGGGACAACGGTCTGTTCCGCGGTTTCGTAACGCACACCAAAGTTCAGGCTGATTGCTGGCGTAACGAACGCCTGAATTTGGCCGTAGCCTGCGTGGTTCAGCAAGCTTGCGTCAAAGACCGGATTTGCTTCGTTGGTATCGATCAACGCGATATTGTAAAAATCGATAATGTCCGGTTGCAGCAGCAGGTCTGGACGGAATAATGACGGCGCAACTGGCGTGCCGCCGGGCGCGACAAATTGGAAGTCGCGACGTTCGGTGCGGCGAACCGTGTCCGAATAAGCATAGCCTATCGTTGCCGTAATTTCCGGCGTGACCTTTGCCGACAGATCCAAACCACCGGCCCACAGATTTTCATTCAGATAGGAATAGCTGACTTCAGCGCTTCCCTGTTGACCGTTATTCAGACGGTTTATGAACAATTGGCCATAAGGATCGGACGTGATGTTGCTGCGATAATATTCGAGACTGATTTCATCCGGCGCCTCACGCTGAGAATTGGCGTAGGCCACGCGGACGCTCAAATTCACGTCAGGCGACAATTTGAATTCACCGACCAGCTGGCTATCGACCAGCTGGCGTTCGAACCATGCCGTATCCTGCTGCATCAACGTCGCGGTGGGCGATGTTGTCTGGCGGGTACCGACACCGAGACGCGCTTGTTTCAGCGTGTCGCGAATGAACAAATTGGTCCAACGGATTTTTTGTTCACCGGCTTCGATGCCGAAGCCAACCAGGCCGTTCACCACGATACGATTGTCGGTAATGACTTTCTGGAAATCCAGCTCTTTCTGGCTCAGATCAAGCGTCGATGCTGTTTGCTGGATCGTGTCGCGAGTACGCCATTTGTTGCTGTAACCCGCGTTGAAAATGATACCCATAGTGGCGTCATCGCCAATTTCGAAGTTCGTCCCACCAGTAATCGTGCCTGAGCCATTGGGCGGCAAATTCTTGTCACGCTGGACGACTGCATTGCGGCCGGTAATGAGCTCGCTGGCAATAGCCTTCGTATCTACTGCGCCGGCACTGATGCGTGCGCCACTGGCGAGATAGGATGCAAGTGCTGGCTTTAGGTCGCGGTTGCCATTGTCGAAGCCGCTCCAATCCTGCGAGCTACCATAATATGTGTAGCCCAATTGATTGGTGGTCTCGCCATTAATGCTCAGGTCGCCGCCGACCGTCAGGAATGTCTCGCGCGGGATCGCTTTGGTGGTCAGGTTGATAACGCCGCCGCCAAATTCGCCGGGGAAGTTTGCCGAGTAGGTTTTTTGCACAAGCGAAGATGCAATCACGCTTGTCGGGAAAAGATCGAGCGGAACAACGCGCTTCAATGGTTCAGGGCTTGGGAGCGGCGAACCGTTGAGCAATGCGAGCGAATAACGATCGCCAAGGCCGCGAACATAGACAAAACCGCCGCCAACGACGCTTAGGCCCGTTACCCGCGATAGCGCGCCAGCAATGTCACCTTCACCGGTACGTTCAATATCCGCGCTCGACAGCACGGAAACGACTTGCGCCGCATTCTTGGAAATGTTGCGATCCAGATATCCGCGTACGACGATTTCTTCGCCACCCGGAATAGAGACGTCGACATCATCTTCGACTGGCTCGGCTGCGTCTGCTGGCGTGTCTGCTGGTGCTGCTTCAACAGGCGTTTGTTCGGCCTGTTCCTCTGCGGCGTCTTGCGCCATCAGCATGGAAGGCGAAACGAGCGCCGACGTCAAAAGCAACAGTCTGATTGCCTCCACTGGCTTCAACATTGTAATTCCCTTTTATAAATTCGAAAAAAGGGTGAGGTGCATGCCCGCCCGGCCGCACCTCACCCGATATTATCCGCCAGCTATTAATATGTTGGCAGTGAGGTGCAGAGACCGGTTACGCTGGTGCCCAGATTGGCGGTCGCGCTGTTGCAGGTCCAACCTGCATACCAAAGGTCGTTGGCGTCACGGACAGCACCGATATAGGTTGTTGCATCAAAGTAAGATGCGATGGTGCTGGCGTTGAACGCTGTAACTGCCGTTTCGTTGGCACCATTGATGAACAATGATGTCAGGCTTGGTGTAAACGCGCTGTTATTGTTGTTCGAACCCGAACCGAACACCGCGCTTACTTGCGAGTCGGTTACACCGTTCGAACCAACAAATGCTGGCGATGCGCACTGCATGACCACCGAACGGAAGACTGGTGCACCAGCTTCGTCGATCGACGAATCTGCCGTTGCCGATACGGTTTGTGGACGGCTAATCCGCAGGCATGATGTCGATGGGCTGACAACCACACCGTTAAACATGCTGTAGTCAGTGCCACCACGCAGCAACATTGCTGACAGGTTACCGGTGTTGCTGCGCTGAATAAAGGTGAAGTTCGACAGGCGCGTGTTCTGGCGTGGCGTATTGCCGTCCAGAGCGTTGTCCGAGTCAGCTTCGATCATCGAGTCACCCGCATTTGGACGCTGCACTGCCAATACATATTGGAAGTTCGCCTTTACACCAGTGTCCGTGTCCAAGTTATCGTCATCCGCACCGATCGACACAAAATACTTCATGTTGACGTTGCCGCCGAAGAATTCTGCGCCATCGTCAGAGCTGTTGAACGACTGGATGTTGTTCAGAACCGTACCTGTGCCGGTGCCGCCCGTGGTCAGCGATTGCAGTTCGGAGTTGCCCGAAAGAACAAAGCCCGAGTAGCGGATTTGGACGTAGCTCAAACGGCCGCTGTTATCTGCGCTGTTCGAACCGCCATAAAGTGCGGGGTCAACTGCGCCTTCAACCTGGCGCTCGCACGCGGCAGTGCCTGGCGTGGCTGAAGGTGCCGCGCAATCGGTGATGGGTGCACGGCCGTTAAGAACGATACCGCCCCACTGACCAATCGAGCTGTCAGTGTTGAGACCGAGAACGTTGTCACGGCTCGTAAAGATGATTGGGAGAGCAGCCGTTCCAACCGCATTGATGCGGTTACCGCGGTTGACATTCAACCATGACACGCCGGTTCCGCCAAAGACGATAACGCCTGGTTCAATGTTCAGCGTGACGACATTGTTTGTCGATGAAGGACCTTGGTCCGTACCCACGTCAACACGGCCACCAAGACGATACAGAACGCCTGCAATTTTTGGCAATGTGCTGGTGGTGTTGATGCGCGCTGGCAATGTGCAAACGCGATATGTGCCGGTTGGACCAGTGATCGTACCGCTGTCGGTCAAGCCTTGTGCATCAGCGATGGTTGGGCAACCGCCAGCTGGTGTAACTGTCGCAGGTGGCGTTGGCGGTGGCGGCGGCGGAGGTGCAGCCGGGTTGTTGATGGTGATGTTACCACCAGTGCCTGGTGACGCGATATCATCTGCGCCACAGCCGGTGACGAGGGCAGCTGCTGCCGTCGCATACACAATCCCACGCAATTTTGGGTTTAACATTCTAAATCTCCGCAACAAATAAGACGTGCCCGATATGGGCAAATGCAACGGACCAGAATCGAATCATCATAAGGCCCCACCCGTTGACCATGCGGCGAATAGGGGCGAGCTGTGACATGGCTGTGCGTATCACATTGCATTTAGAAGAATGTTTTGCGTCAGATATGTGACAACCGCAGAGCAGGCGGCTCACGGCAAAATTATGCGCTACAAAACACAAAAGGCGAGCCGTTAGGCCCGCCTTTTACAAAGCGTTACACGTGAGATGTTACTTCAGTAATTTTGGATCAGCGCGTCGCGATCCGCATCTGCAAACCGGCATAGGCCTTACGCGCAGCGTCCTTCGAATTCATCACACGACCGTCGGCGAGCACCAGATCCACGGTGTCCCGGCTTTGCATAGCGGCGGCGAACATATTTGAAGCCTCTTCCATACGGCCCATACGTGCATAGGCACGGCCAAGGTTGAGCAGCTTCGCAGGATCATGCCGGCTCACTTGCGCGCTTGTCAGTATTTGAGAAACTGCCCGTTCATTGTCGCCCTTTACGAGGGCCTCATAGCCAATGGACCCCTTTGGGTAAGCTGTTTCAATATTCATGGTCGGTTGGGCGTGGGCTGCAACGCCCATCAGGCCAGTTACTAAAGCACCTACGACTAGCAGTTTCATCAGCTTTCTCCTCATCTCCACCTTGAATATTACACTTATATGACATTACTGCAATAAAATTGTAATATATTGGGCGCTTGTTTGATGATGCAAAATCCGCGCTTTAAATTCGGTAATATTTCAGACACATAACTTCTATCAAAGTCGCACAATAACCGCATCAACGTGCCACCACCCTTCCCTAGTTGGGCGCTGCAAACCAATGCAGGGAAGATACCAAAATGCGTAAAATTACCGTGATGCTTTTAGCCGGAGTCGCGTTGGGATCTGTGCCAGTTCGCGTCTAGCAGCAAGGGCATGCATGGATATTTTCCCCCATAGTCCATTGATGCGCTCCATCGCACCAACGCTTGCCAAAGCCATGGGTGCGCTTCTGCCTGACGCAGAGCTAGCAGCTGTCAAATAATGACATGTGCCAATTTTCAACGGCAAAAAAACTGTCATGTATCTGCCATGAGCAAGACCCAACTGTTGGTTAATG
>CAZCXQ010000006.1:0-30165 GCA_964502655.1 uncultured Sphingorhabdus sp. | reverse complement strand
TCTGCACAGCAAGGAAGCCGATGTTGTGGATGCCCGTGGCGCAGGACGATTTACCGGCGAAGAAGCGGAACCGCGGCCTGACATGGCGTCGGGTCATATCCCCGGCAGCCGCAACTTACCCTTTGGCAATCTTTTGAACGCAGATGGCACTTGGAAGCGCGGCGATGCGTTGACCCAAGCCTTTACCGATGCGGGCGTTGATTTGAACAAACCCATGATCACAACCTGCGGCTCTGGAATGACCGCAGCTGTTGTGCTGTTCGGCGCACGCCTGACCGGAAAATCGGACGTTGCCTTATATGATGGCAGCTGGTCCGAATGGGGTTTGGACAAGGACACCCCCAAGGCGCAGGGTGCGGCTTGAGTTCCCATAAACCTCAAAAGCCAGCCACGAAAACAGTCACCGCAGGGCGCAAGGCTTCGCTCACGGGCCCCGTCGTGAATGTGCCTGTTTGGCGCGCCAGCACACATTTATATGAAAATGTGGCGGATCTGGAGGCAGGCAAAGGGCGCAACGAAGATGGCCGCTTTTTCTACGGCCGTCGTGGGTCGCCGACGCAATGGTCCCTCGCCGACGCGCTGACCGAGATGGAGCCTGGTGCGCATGGGACGATGCTGTATCCGTCCGGTGTTGCCGCGATTGCCTGTGCCCTGCTGTCGGTACTGAAGGCGGGTGACATCTTGCTGATGACCGACAACGTCTATGACCCTAGCCGGTCTTTGGCTGACGGGTTTCTGAAGCGTTTCGGGGTACAGACCCGATATTTTGACCCGCGCACTACCGATTATGACGCGCTATTTTGTGACAGCACACGCGCCATATTGCTCGAATCACCTGGCAGCCTGACATTTGAAATGCAGGACATTCCTGCGATTTGCGCCGCTGCGAAAAAACGCAATGTCGTCACCCTTCTCGATAATACATGGGCTACATCCTATTTCCATACCGCGCTCGACAAGGGCATCGATATGGCGATTTTGTCGTGCACCAAATATATTGTCGGCCATAGCGATGTGATGATGGGCAGTGTCACCACGCACGATAAATTATGGACCAAATTGCGCCAAACCGCGCAGCAACTTGGCCAGACCGTTTCACCCGACGATGCCTATCTTGCAAGTCGGGGCCTGCGCACCTTGTCGGTGCGGATGAAGGCGCATGAGGCTTCGGCATTACATATTGCGCAATGGCTGCAGACGCAGGCCGATGTCGCGGCCGTTTTCCATCCCGCTTTATCCGATTGCCCCGGGCACGACATTTGGAAACGCGACTTTACCGGTTCATCGGGATTGTTTTCATTCATCCACACCGGCGACACGGCAACCGCAGCGGCCTTTGTCGACGCGCTGCAACTGTTTGGCATTGGCTATAGCTGGGGCGGGTTTGAGAGCCTGGCCCTGCCCGTTCAGCCCGAAAAATACCGGTCAGTCGTCGCGTGGGATAAGCCCGGCACGCTGATCCGCCTGCAAATCGGGCTTGAGGACACAGATGATCTTATCGCCGACCTTGGCCAGGCATTTAATAGGTCCTGACCCTAGATATTAGCGTGTCGGCTGCGGCACTTCGCCCGAATAATCGTAAAAGCCGCGTTTCGTTTTGCGTCCGAACCAGCCGGCCTCAACATATTTTTGCAGCAATGGCGCTGGCCGGAATTTCGGATCGCCTGTCGATTGAAACAGCACATTTGTGATTTCAAGGCAGGTGTCGAGGCCAATGAAATCCGCCAATGTCAGCGGCCCCATCGGGTGATTAAGTCCCAATTGGCACGCGGTGTCGATATCGCGCATAGTGGCAACGCCTTCACCCAGTGCGAAACATGCTTCGTTGATCATCGGCATCAGCACGCGATTAACGATGAAGCCGGGGGCATCATTTGCAAACACCAATTGCTTGCCCAATGCTTCGCCATAGTGGCGGACGACATCGACAGTGGCATCGGTCGTCGCCAATCCGCGGATGATTTCAATCAGGCCCATGACGGGAACGGGGTTGAAGAAATGCACGCCGATGAAGCGCTGTGGGTCAGGTGATGATTGCGCCAGCCGCGTAATGGGGATGGATGACGTATTAGACGCCAATACAGCCTGATCGCCCATGACCGCGCCCACCGATTCAAATATCTTGCGCTTGATGTCTTCCCGCTCGGTCGCAGCTTCGATGATCAGCCCGGCATCGGCCATCGGTTCATAGCGCGCAACCGGTTCTATGCGCGACAACAGCGTCTCTGCATCGCCCGCCGACATTTTTTCTTTGGCGACCAGACGGTTGAGTGCCTTCGCGATGCCGGCCTTGCCGTCTTCGGCCTTCGCCAGATCAAGGTCAGACAAATAGACATGATAGCCAGCGCCAGCACTGACCTGTGCGATGCCCGCACCCATTTGACCTGCTCCGATAACGCCGACTGCACGCATTTGCCGCTCCATGTAAAACTAATCTGTGGCCACTAGCGAATGACAGGCAAAAGCGCTAGCTTGCCACCATGAAAAAGACGTTGGCGAGCATAGCTGTCCTTTTTTTCGCTGGGGCGATAGCCTCTGCGCAGGCGGTCAAACCCGGTGAGGTACCGATCTTTAAGGACTGGACCGTCGGTTGTGACAATGGATTGTCCTGTCAGGCGGTCGCGTTGGCGGACGACGCATTTTCGGAAGACAATTTGGCTGTCGTTGTCGTCCGACCTGCGGGTGCGGAGGGCCAGCTCACCGTTGCAATCTCGGGGGCGACGGCGAAGGCAGGACACTATCGTGTCATGGTCGATGGGCGAATTGCCGCCGACGGATCAATCAAAGCTGCTGACGAACCAATCACCATATCGGGCGCGGCGGCGCTAAAACTGCTGCGGGCAATGGCGCGCGGGACGGCCGTCACGCTCACCGATGAGGCAAGTGTAAAAATTGGCACCGCGTCCTTGGCCGGTGCTGCCGCTGCCTTTCGCTATATCGATGCCAAGCAAGGCCGCGCAGCCACCAACAGTGCAATCGTGGCGACAGGCAGCAAGGCTTATCCGGGCCGCCGCGTCATATTGCCAACTATCACCGCGACCAAAATAACACCGACCAATATACTACCCGACACCTCGGCAATTGTTGCCTTATCGGAATCAAGCCCATGTGCGCAGGAACGCTTCGGGTCGACCCAAGACACCCTTTATAGTCTGGGCAGCGGACCGAAAGGGCCCCGCGTCCTCGTGCTGCTCAACTGCGGCGCCGGTGCCTATAATTTTTCGTCCGGTATCTACACTGGGCAACGGGATGTTTCGGGCAAATGGTCGTTCGAACCGGCAAAGTTTGATTATGGTGCGACTGGCTTCGGCGAGGAAAGCGCAATCCCCATACTGATCAATGCTGGATGGGATGGGGCAACGCAAACCATTAGCAGTTATAGCAAAGCGCGTGGCATTGGCGATTGTGGATCATCGGAAAACTATGTGTGGGATGGACAGATGTTCCGGCTTACCGCCGCAAGCTTCATGGGCGATTGCCGCGGATCCACCGATTGGATTCCGACCTGGCGCGCCAATGTTCAGTTCAAGAATTAAAGCTTCCGTCGTTTTAACAGGATTTCTGCGATAGCGTAAGTGCGGGGGTTATCGACGTCCACCGCATATGCACCGTCTTCGGCGATATAGGGTACAACGCGCGTTTTTAGTGCGCGTGATATCGCACCAAAAGCGGTCTCCATATCCCACCAACCCAGCCGAAATCGCACCAGATTGATCAGGCCAAAGGCCTTCGCAATGCGGCCCTTGGTCTTGATGAACTGCCCGCCTTGACGAAATGCTTCCGCAGCCTTTAACGCGCTGGCATCGCGCAACCAAAATAGGTTGCAGTTGGATACCGCGACATCGGAAAATTCGTAAAAACGGCGCTGACCCTCGGGATGCGCAGCCTGAATTGCCTCGCGCGTGGACAGAACGATAACCGCGTCACCATCACCAGCCATCGCATCGGAATGGAGGTCACGCATAAGTTCTGGGGTCACGAGGACATTGTCCGCAGTGGTGATGATCAACGGCCAACAATTATTCCCCGACTGTGCAGCGGCGTGCTCAACGCTTTCGACAATTCCGGACTGCGCGTCGCAAATGATCAACCGCCCAGAGGCCTCCAGTTCGGACACCTGAGGTAAGTCCGCAATTGCGGCACGGTCGTGAACCGAAATCAATATCCGGTTTTTCGAAAAGGCGGGAACAGCGGCTTCCAACACCCATTGGACAAGTGGTTTACCGCAAATCGGAACCCGGCATTTGTGGCTGACGCCGGCGTCCGCTGCCATAGGATCAAGTTGACCATCCCGTTTGCCGGCAAGAATGAGGATGTCGGGCGCGGTCATCATGCGAATCGTATAAGGTTCTATCCCGAGTGCAGCAAGCCGGGGCTGGCAATTGAACGCAAATCCGCTTAAGCGCGGCGCAAATACGCATTCTTTCGGCAGGAAATTAGAAGCTATGTCCACCCCCTCTCGTATCGCCCCGCTTAAGGTAGGTCTGGCTGGTCTTGGGACAGTAGGAACCGGCGTCATCCGCCTTCTGGAAGAAAACAGCGCCTTGATCGCGCGCCGGGCAGGCCGCGAGATCCAGATTGTTGCCATCACCGCGCGCGACCGAACCAAAGACCGGGGCGTTGACCTGTCCGGCTATCGCTGGGTCGACGATATGGGCGAACTCGCCACCGCAGACGATGTCGATGTTGTCGTTGAACTTGTCGGCGGGGCTGATGGCCCAGCGCTCACATTGGCGCGCGAAACGCTGACAAACGGACGTGCTCTGGTCACGGCCAACAAAGCCATGGTCGCCCATCACGGCGCTGAGCTGGCGGCTCTGGCCGAAAGCAAGCAGGCCGCGCTCAAATTTGAAGCTGCCGTCGCTGGCGGTATTCCCGTGATTCAGGGCTTGCGCGACGGTGCCGCCGCCAACCGGATTGACCGCGTATATGGCATCCTGAACGGGACCTGCAATTTCATCTTGTCAACGATGGAGCGTGATGGCCTCGACTTTGCGCAGGTGCTGTCCGACGCACAGGCAAAGGGCTTTGCCGAATCCGATCCTTCGTTCGATATTGACGGCATTGACGCTGCGCATAAGCTTTCCATTCTGGCCTCACTCAGCTTTGGGTCGGTCATTGACTTTGGCGGCGTCGAAGCGCGCGGTGTTCGCAAAATACTCGCCGCCGACATCGCCCAAGCCAAGACGCTGGGTTACCGCATCCGCCTGATCGGGCTTGCCGAAATCGACGGCGACAATGGCGCGGCGAATATTTTCCAGCGCGTTGAACCGTGCCTTGTCCCGCTCAGCCATCCGCTGGCGCATGTCATCGGCGCCACCAACGCTGTGGTGGCTGAAGGCAACTTCTCCGGACGGCTGTTATTCCAAGGCGCGGGCGCAGGGGACAAGCCAACGGCATCCGCCGTTGTGGCCGACCTCGTCGACATTGCGCGCAAGGAAACTGGCCCCGCATTCTCCATGCCGTCGGCCGAGCTCGAAAAATTACCGCGTGCGGCCTCGGCACACCGGGTCAGCAAATCCTATTTGCGTATGGTCGTCGCTGACCGCGTCGGCGTGCTCGCGGAAATTACAGCGGCGATGCGCGATGCGGGACTTTCGATTGAAAGCCTGATTCAAACCGAAGCTGGTGACGACGGAACAGCGTTGGTGGCGATGGTCACCCATGCTGGACCCGAGCAAGCGATCAACGATACGCTTCAGGCACTCAAGCATTCGGACAGTCTGCTTGGCGAGCCAATGGTCATGCACATTTTGGGCGCATAAGCTTATGGGGGCGGCGCGCCCTCTTGCACGACCATATCTGGTTCAGGCAGGCCTTTGAGGACTTCCTCCAGCGGAATCGCGGGCGGCGGCACATAGCCAAAGCCCATGCCGACACCCTTCATATAAATTTTGCACATATTGTCGCCGCGCAGGCAGGCCGCCGCTCTTTTGGTCGACACTGCTTCGCCTATCCGAATGCGGTCTTCATCCGGCGCACCGCGGTCGCGAAAAACACGCTGGCTTTTGTTGTCGGGATTTTCGCCACATACGACGATTTCGTCATTCTGCGGATATTTCACACAGCCTTCTTCGTCCACGGCAACCAATTTGCGCGCGCGTTCGATGCTTGCCGCAACGCCATCTTCACTCGTGGAGGGTTGCGCCGCGGCGGACGACATCACCAGATGCGCAACAAAAACGGCGACAACTAATCTCGACATTTGGCGCGACCTTCCCTATCGGGACCTAACTCCCAAAATGCCGTTCCATTTAGGGTGCAAACTTCGCACCCTGACGTTCAAATAGCTAGGAAATTACGATGACTGCAGCAAGCCAAATCCTCGACCGCGTGCTTGTCTTGGAAATGGTCCGCGTGACGGAAGCCGCGGCGATTGCTGCCGCGAAGCTCATTGGACGTGGCGATGAAAAGGCAGCAGATGCCGCAGCCGTCGAAGCCATGCGCGCGGCGCTCAACGAATTATATATGGATGGCACGGTTGTCATCGGCGAAGGCGAACGCGACGAAGCGCCCATGCTGTTTATTGGCGAAAAAGTTGGCTCCGCCATCGGCACTGGCCCACGCATCGACATTGCGCTCGACCCGCTTGAGGGCACAACGATCACGGCGAAGGCCGGGCCCAATGCGCTGGCCGTGCTGGCAGTTGCCGAAGAGGGCAATCTGTTGAACGCGCCTGATGTTTATATGGACAAGATTGCGGTTGGCCCGGGTTACTCGCCCAACATCGTCAACCTCGACAAAACGGTTGCTGAAAATGTGAACGCAGTTGCCAAGGAAAAGGGTGTAGCGCCAGGCGACCTCATCGTTTGCGTACTCGACCGCCCGCGTCATGAAAAGCTGATCGCCGAGCTGCGGGCGCTTGGTTGTGGCGTGATGCTGATCCCCGATGGCGACGTTGCGGGTGTCATCGCAACAACCAATCCCGATACCACAGTCGACATCTACATGGGCAGTGGCGGCGCGCCAGAGGGCGTGCTTGCGGCAGCGGCCCTGCGCTGTGTCGGCGGCCAGTTCAAAGGCCGCCTGCTGTTCCGCAACGACGATGAACGGTCTCGCGCGCGCAAATGGGGCATCGAAGATCTCGACAAGATTTACGATCTGGAAGAGCTGGCAAAAGGTGACTGCATCTTTGCAGCGACGGGTGTCACCGACGGTTCGTTGCTGGCTGGCGTCAAAACTTTACGCGATGGCCGGGTCACCACAGAAACCGTCGTAATGCGCGCATCATCAGGCACCGTGCGCTGGGTCAAGAGTGAGCATCGCAAGGCTGATCAGTAAATACCCATCAGCAGTCCCGTCGCGATTTGTTCGCCGAGGTCCGCTGCCGCCTGTTGATCGGCCTCATTCATGGTCTTCGGGGCCAAAATGGCTTCCGACGTTTGTGCATGGGTGCAGACGATCCGGCTCTCCGCAATCTGCCGCAAGCGCCATCCCGTCGCTATGCGCTCCGCCTGCGCCACAGCATTGCGTCCATCCGATCCGGCGCACACGATCATCGCATAAGGCCGCCCGTTGACCGCACCAAGGCACGGGTAATAACAACGGTCGAAAAAGCTTTTCATGCCGCCGCTGATGGCCGCGAGATTTTCGGGGAACGCGAACAGATATCCGTCGGCCGCCATAACCTGCGCCGCACCTGCATCTGCTGCGTTGATCATTTGGACATCTATACCTTGCGCACGGCAGGCGCCGTCATAGGCAGCGCGGGCCAACGCCTCGGACCCGCCCGTCATACTGTGCCAGATTATCAACAATTGCCGCATCGACGCTTGCTAGCACCGCGGGCGCGCCATAGGGAAGCAGGATGAAGCCCGTACTCGATATTAACAGTTCCGTTCTTGAACAAGCCTGGCATTGGCGCGGCGGTGGCACCGATGGCCGTGATCCCGATTTCAAACCTGATGATCTGGTGACCCAGTTGCTGATGGCGCGTGGCGTTGACCGCGACGATATCGAACGGCACCGCAACCCGACCATTCGCAACTTCATGCCCGACCCATCGATATTCCAGGATATGGAGAATGCGGCTCTACGATTGGCGAAAGCGGTCGAGGCGGGCGAACAGATTACCGTCTATGGGGACTATGACGTCGATGGCGCGACCAGTGCGGCGTTGCTTATCCGCCTGTTGCGTATGCTGGGCCTTGATGCAGGCTATTATATCCCCGACCGGTTGATGGAGGGCTATGGTCCGTCTGGTGAGGCCCTTGTCCGCATTGGCGAAAGCGGAAGCCGCCTGATCGTAACCGTCGATTGCGGTGCGATGGCTTATGACGCGCTTGCGCAAGCCAAGGCCGCCGGACTTGAGGTTATCGTCGTCGACCATCACAAATGCGCCAGCGAGCTTCCTCAGGCCTTTGCACTCGTAAACCCGAACCGTTTGGACGAAACCGACGATGCGGCCGCCCACGGGCATCTGGCGGCGGTTGGCGTGGCATTCTTATTGGGCGCGGCGCTCATCCGCACGCTGCGCACGCGTGGCCATTTTGCAACGCGCGCAGAACCCAAGATCATGGACCTGCTCGATTTGGTCGCGCTGGGCACTGTGGCAGACGTGGCGCAGCTCAGGGGGCTGAACCGGGCATTTGTCGCGCAGGGGTTAAAGGTGATGGCCGCGCGCCGCAATATTGGCCTGTCGGCGCTCATTCAGGCGAGCCGCCTGACCCGCGCACCTATTTGCTCCGACCTTGGCTTTGCCTTGGGCCCACGCATCAATGCCGGCGGCCGTGTGGGCAAATCAGACCTTGGGGTGCGCCTACTGACAACCGAGGACGCGGCGGAGGCGCAAGAGATTGCGCTTGAGCTCGATCGGCTCAACGAAGAACGGCGCGCGATTGAATCAGTGGTTCAGGAACAGGCCGAGGCTATGTTGGCGGGGCAACACAACCGCGCGGTGGCATTGTTATCGGGCGAAGGCTGGCACCCCGGCGTCATTGGCATCGTCGCGGGCCGGATTAAGGAAAAAACGGGAAAGCCATCGATCGTGATTGCCGTCGACGAACATGGTGTCGGCAAAGGGTCGGGCCGCTCGATTGCAGGCGTCGATTTGGGCGCCGCGATTATTTCTGCGCGCGAAGCGGGATTGCTGGAGGCCGGCGGCGGCCATGCCATGGCGGCGGGGCTGACCGTGGCGCATGGCAAAATTGATGCGCTGGCCGATTGGTTGGACGCGCGGCTGTCGGCAGACGTCAGCAACGCATCAGGATCAAAGGCGCTTTTGATCGACGCCATCGTCGCGCCGCGCGGCCTAAACCCGATTTTTGTCGACGCGATGGAATCCGCTGGCCCTTATGGCATGGGCTGGCCAGGCCCGCGCGTGGTCACGGGGCCGCTGCGCATCATTAAGTGCGATATTGTCGGCAAAGACCATGTCCGCGCGATCGTGGCGGGCGATGACGGGCAGTCGTTTAAGGCCATGGCTTTCCGTCAGGGCGAGACTGTTTTGGGCCAAACAATGCTGCACGCAGATCGCGGGCGACGCTACTGGTTTGCGGGCCGCGCGAAGATCGACGATTGGGGCGCAACGCCAAAAGCGGAGCTCCACGTCGACGACATCGCATTCGCCGACTGAAATAGCACGAACTTGGCCTTGACGAGTGCATAACGAATCCGTAAAGGCGCGGCTCGCCAAGCGATTGGCCCCTTCGTCTAGCGGTTAGGACGCGGCCCTTTCACGGCTGAAACACGGGTTCGATTCCCGTAGGGGTCACCAACTTTTTGCACGCGATGGGCAGTGCAAGCTTGGTCTTCCAGACATGTTAGAAGTTGGCGCGATGCGCCGCTTTATCGCCAAATCTTCGATAGCCTTGCCCAAGCCAAAAGCCGCTCCGTGTCTACCGCAGCCCTCCGTTCTGCTGCGCTCCACCTCCGGCCTACCCCCGCCAAGGCGGCAATCATGCACCAATTGTTAACCATATTCGGGAAGTAAGGCGGATACATAAACCGGCAAACGGTCGGTGGGCCACTTTCGGGGAATATATGCACAACGATAGCTTTCGCACACGGATGGGCGTCGCTGCGATCCTCGTGGGCCTTTTGCCGGCATGGATGGTGCTGGCACCGCTCGACATCACGAGCGCGCCCGAAGTATGGCAAGTGCTCGTCCGCGCCAACGCATTGGCGGTCCCGCTGGTTCAACTGGTTTTTATACTGTTGGCGATGGGGGGCAGCTTTTCCCCGATCCGCGCGGTGCAGGAATTGCCATTCATATCCAAGCTTGCGTTCGCACTTTGGTTTGTAATCGCGAGTGTTGTGTCGTTCCAACCCGGAAAAGAACATTTTTTCGCGACTATCGGCATTTCCAAACTGTTGGTGGCCGGCTTGTTTTTTCTGGCGCTCATCCATAGTTTGCGCGCGGAGGGTAGCCGATTGACGCACGTGATATGGTTATCCATCGGCGCAGGAACATTGATATGGACGCTTTTGTGGGCGATCCATATCTTCGTCCACTCCCCTCAAGGCGACGAATGGGTGACTCGCATACCGGGCGTGAATAATGTCCGGCATATGGGGCATTTTGCCGTTGCAGGCGTGACCGCAGGCCTCGTTTGCGTGATCGCATTTCGCGACCGCGCGAATATATGGCTGCGGTGGGTTTTACCGATATCGTTTGGCGCCGTCAGTTTTGGCCTGTCGTTATGGACCGGGTCTCGCGGTCCTTTACTGGCATCGTTGGTCGTGGTGGCTGTGACGCTTTGCTTGGCTACAGGCCATCGCAAATCGATCGCAAAATTCTTTGCGGCGTCCGCGCTGCTGTCCACCGCGGTGGTCGCTACAATGCCTCTGCCGCATCCCATATATGGCATTGCAGAAGCGACGGGCATGGCGGACGTCCCAGCGAACGCCGACCACGATGCCAGCTCGGGCCGGACGGTCCTGTGGTCCGGCACAATAGAAAAGATTAGCGAGCGCCCGATATTGGGCTGGGGCATCAACCAATTTTTCAATTCCGGCCCTCCCAAACCCGCCAATTTTCTTCACCCGCACAACTTTCCACTACAACTCATGTTCTCCGGTGGCATAGTTTCGGTACTACTGACCTTGGTGATCATCATACCGATTTTGCTGCGGTGGCGCTGGCCCTACACCAAAGGGGAAAGCGCAGCGGGAGTCGGCGTTGTCGTGGGGTTGCTTGTCTACGCGCTTTACGATGGCGCGTTATATTTCAGCTACCCCACGACCATCTTCCTTGTCGCTATCGCGATGTCTATTGCGCCTGCTGACACGCAACACGCCAGCGACAGGTGAAATTTGCGGAGCAGTCGGTTCACTTCGCGCCACTATTTTGAGGCAACGCCATCAGCCGTTCGCGCAAGACGCGATCAACGGGACTGATGCAATGCCCCTATTCAGCGGAACCCGAACCAGCGCTGCGTTCGGGTACGGTGCCAGCGAACCAGAGCCAAACCAAGGCGGCAAAACCCATCATTGCGGGAGTACGTAAGGGGTAATCCGACAGACTCGCGATGGCTAAAATCACTATGATAACACTTGCCATGCGGCCTAACGCCACCGACCGGCGTGCGCCATCGCACCGAACCCACAAATGGAAGGTGCGCCAGAAGTAGTAAAATGCACCCGTCAGCATCAGAACGGTGCCGGGGACGCCGTATGTAACGCCCGTCTCCAGCCAGTCATTGTGCAATCTGTTGAGGTATGAACCGTCTAGTAGGGCAATCGGTTCTTCAACTTGGAATGCCGGAACAAACGCGCCGGGCCCGAAACCAAATGGAAAATATTGCCAGAAAAGCGGCATGCCCGACGTCCAGAAATCAGCGCGAACATCAACTGTTTTATTTTCAACAAAAATGCGTTCAATTGCCTCCGCTCGAGAGAAATAAATGGTCGCAAATACGAGGCAGGCAACCACGGTTACCGCCAAAACGGGAATATGTGGCATTCTTGCCTTCGACCCGCGGTGGGCTTGACCCGTCGAAACATACAGGAGCACGCCACCCATCAGACCGATAATCGCCGTTAGCATCCCAGAGCGCGAGCCAGTCACGAGAATGAGAGGGATCAAAACAATCGCGACGGCGGTCGCGACAAGTTGCCGCGTGTTCCGACCATCGCCAGATTTTCCGTGCGAACGTCCTGCAAAAATGGCCAGCATGGGGAAGAGGCAGGCCAAGAAAACCGCGGCGTGATTTCGGTTGGCGAAGAGACCCACGGCGCTGCCATTATTCGTCATGTTATAAAAATAGAGCGGTCCCCTGGCGTCGCCCGCCAATTGAAGGACGCCGACTATTCCTGAAACGCATCCCAAGATTATCATCGGTAGGAGCGCCAGGCGCAACTCATCTCGCCCAAGCTGCACCGCAAACAAAATGACCGCCAGTGGCGCAAACAGAAAAAAGTCCGACTGCAGGGCGGCTTGGGGTGCCATCGCTAATGTTTGCGGAGAACCGGATACATCGGTGGCGGCACGAATATCTGCTATGTTACTTAAGCCTCGTGAGTAAGCCTCAAGATGCACGGGCTGTGGGACGATATAGAGTAGTCCCAAGAAAAAAACGAATCCCACAATATATGCGAGCCGCTTCCGTTCAACACAGTGCTCCCGCCTGAGTGTCAAGAGAGCAACGCCGCAACAGGTTATCATTGCGGGGTTCAAAATTGCCAGGGACTGCACATCGGCGCGCGAGGAACCTCCCGTCAGAAACAGCAGTGCGAACGTAATAAGAAGCCCCCAGAACGGCGTTGAGGGCAAGGCCGGGCGGTCCAGTTTTGGCAACTTTTTCTCCTGGAAATAGTGTAGAATGGTCGGGAAACGTGGGCACACTAGTCGCGACTAGAAAAGCGGACCTACTTATAACTCTGCCTGCCCAAATGTATAGACCAAGTAAAGCGCGCGACTGGAAGAAAAACTATGGCATTGTTGTTGTGCTTCGGTTACCTGCGACCCCGAAATGTTAATTGCCGACTGGCTGGGTAACTCGTTCCTATGAAGCCCACTCCAGGACAAGGAAGATAATGCAAAATACCACTCCCCCCGCACTTGGAATTGCAAACTCAGGCGTAGCGTCACAGGAGGTCGGCGCCGAGCGCGGCTTGGCGCCGCCAATTTTGCTACAGTACTGGCACGTGGTCCTGCGCTGGAAGTGGTTGATCCTCGGAATTACAGCCGCAGCGTTTACGCTTGGCCTCGTAGTGACGCTCTTGGCGACACCTCAATATACAGCCACTTCACGGATCGAGATTAGTCGCGCCCAGAAGAACGTGACAAATGTGGAGAGCCTTGAATCTGCTGAGGCGGGACGTGATTTGGAATTTTACCAGACGCAGTATTCGCTCCTGCAGGCTCGATCACTGGCGGAGCGTGTGGCCCGCCAGCTGCGCCTAGGTACAAACGACGCATTTTTCGAGGCCCATGGCGTAAATGCAAGCGATGGTGGGCTGTTTGCATCCAAATCCGGCCAGCAGTTAAGTGCAGCCGAACGGCAAAAGCGCGAGAAGAACGCGGTTGATTTGCTCGCCGAAAATATTTCGATAACGCCAATCCGTGGTTCTGCTTTAGTGGATATTAGTTATACAAGTGCCTCGCCTGTCCTGTCGGCACAGATTTCCAATACTTGGACCGAGCAGTTTATCGTTCAGAGTATGGACCGCCGTTTTGCTTCTACTGCCGACGCACGAAAATTCCTCGAGGGCCGCCTCGCCGATCTTCGTGCACGCGTCGAAACTTCCGAGCGTGAAGTCGTTAACTACGCGTCGCAAAAGGGCATTGTCGCTCTGGGCTCGTCGAAAAGCGCCGACGGTAAGACCGAAGTCGAGAGGACTTTAGTATCAAGCGACCTTGAGGCATTAAATAGCGCGTTGGCTGAGGCCACTGCCAGCCGCATTGCAGCAGAAAGCAAGGCACGCGGCCGCAATGGCGGCGCGAACTCAGATGCCCTCAATAACGTTGCAATTTCGCAATTGCGGCAGAAGCGGGCAGAGGCGGCATCTGAATATGCAAAGCTGCTTGTACAGTTTGAACCCGGCTACCCCGCAGCGAGAGCCCTCAACGAACAGTTACGTGTTTTGGATGCAAGCATCGCACGCGAGGAGAGCCGCGTTCTCAATAGCCGATCGTCAGAATATAGTGAGGCGGTCCAGCGAGAGCGTGACCTGCGGCAGCAAGTCGAGACCCTTAAAAAGCGAATGGACCGCCAGCAGCGTGACAGCATAAATTACAACATTTACCAACGTGAGGCGGACACCAACCGACAGCTGTATGATGGGCTCTTGCAGCGCTACAAAGAAATCGGTGTCGCGGGTATTGGTGCAAACAATATTGCCATTGTCGATCAGGCAAAGGTGCCAGAAAAGCCATCAGCACCTAGCTTGCCGTTAAATATGGCGCTCGCGCTACTTATCGGAATTGGACTGGCCGCAGCAGCCACATTTGCCCTCGATCAAATCGACGAAGGGATTCGCGATCCCAGCCAAGTCAATCGGTTGCTACAATCTCCTCTTCTGGGAAGTGTTCCAGACGTTGATCAGGGTAATGCGCTTGTACTGTTGAGCGATGCAAAATCTATGATATCCGAAGCCTATTTAAGCATCCGTTCGAATTTGGCCTTCAGCACTGATCATGGGGTTCCGAGTGCGTTTATGGTAACCAGTACGCGACCTGCGGAAGGAAAATCAACGACAAGTCTCGCCTTGGCGACAGTGCTGGGCCGTACCGGCAAAAAGGTTTTGCTTGTCGATGGCGACATGCGTTCGCCGTCCATGCATCAGTTTCTCAACCTTAATAACAAAAGTGGCCTGAGCAATTTTCTTGCCGGGGACAACGAATGGCAAAATATGATCTTGGTGACGGAGCAAAAGGGCTTGCATCTGCTGCCAGCCGGACCAATGCCCCCCAGTGCCTCGGAACTACTCAGCAGTGATCGTATGCTAATGTTGGTGAGACAGTTAAGTGAGCACTTTGACCACATTGTTGTAGACGCCCCTCCAATACTAGGCTTGGCAGACGCTCCTCTTGTATCGCGAGCGGTGGAAGGTTGTATATTTGTCGTTGAAGCGGAGGGCGTTGCGGTAAGAGGCGTTAAATCATCACTGGGACGGCTTCAGTCTGTTCATGCGCATGTGTTTGGCGTCATTCTAACCAAGCTGAAACATCGTCAAGCTGGCTATGGATATGGATATGGATATGGATATGGATATGGAGATCAAGCCGATTCTATTTAACTAGGATCTTGACGGAAAAATATTGATCGCTGTCAGAATGAACAACCATTATAAAAACACCACAGACATGACAAAAAAGCGCATTTTAGATTTTACACTTGCGGTTATCATTGCACCATTTGCGTTTATTTTGTGTGTTACTATCATTCCATTTATTTATGTTATCGATGGCGTTCCTCCGATTTTTAAACAAACAAGGGTAGGTTTAGATAATAAAAATTTTGTATTATTTAAATTACGCACAATGGTTACGTCAGCGCAGCAAGCAGCAAGTCATGAACTAAATTCCACACAAATTACGCGGACGGGCAACATTCTGAGGCGGCTTAAGCTTGACGAGCTCCCGCAAATTATCAACGTGCTAAACGGAACCATGAGTTTCGTGGGCCCTCGACCATGTTTGCCGACACAAACTGAATTAATCCGAGCGCGGACAAAACTCGGCGTCGACTCATTGCGTCCAGGAATAACAGGGTCGGCACAAGTCCAGGGCTTAGATATGTCCACGCCCGAACAATTGGCAATTGCTGACTCGTCCTATCTGCAAGAATGGTCACTCGCGCATGACTTGTTACTAATGATGCAAACCTTCGCAGGTAGAGGTCGCGGCGACGCAATTACCCGCAAACACGAATTATAGACCCTTCGTGTCAATGTGCTTTGTGTAAATGTGGGTGCAAACCACGGACAACATTGAATTATTCAGATGCCCAGGAATGAAATTATTCTGTGGTTTACATCTTTAACGTTGAATTTGATTTCGGCCAATTTCCGACTTGCCTGCCCATAGCGTCTTGCGGTCTCAGGATGTTCGCAGAGCTGAAGCATCGCAGACGCAAGGGCGTCCACATTTTTTATTGGGACAAGTATGCCATTGTTCAAATCGACAGTCTCGCGACAACCAACATTATCGGTCGTAATGATAGCCCTACCACTCGCCAGCGCCTCTTGGACTCCCCGAGGCACTCCCTCACGGTAATATGAAGGCAGAACGAACACATGACTCCGAGCAAGATACGGGGTCACGTCATTCACGTGCCCTGGCCATTCAATGCCGCCGGCAGCAACCAAACTCTCAACTTCCGACTGAGATAACCCTTCTGGGTTGGCGTCCAATCCCCCCAGAAGAATAAAATGCGCATCAGGGTAAACTGCCTTAACGCGTTTTGCGGCGGAGGCATATTCTGCCACCCCCTTCGGTCGAATTAAACGCGCCGCCATAATGAATGTCATAGGCGCAGGAGGCCACACCAATTCTTTAAACTGTTCTAAGTCGACCCCAGTTCCATTGGTTCGAACGGTTTTGGAAATACGCAAATTACCATTAACCGTGAACTCATCCCGATCTTCTTCGTTCTGGAAAATAACACCGCTGCAGACCCTAAATGCAGCAGTTAACATATTTTTTGCCAATAGCCGCGTTAAGTGATGGCGAAGGCCAGAGCCTGCTGGCTTTTCTGCAAATGCATGACCCAAACCCGCAATCAACGCGAAGCGCTTTGGGATCCCAGCCAATTTAGCCGCTATACTTCCATAAATAACTGGCTTCACAAAATACGACAATACGATGTCGGGCTTAATCTTTCGCAAGACTAAGGTGAGTTTGAAGGTATCGATTACGTCACGGACTGGCTTCATACCTGTCCGATCAAGCGAGTAGTCAACAGCTATAACGCCAAGTTCAGCTAATCGAGCCCGAGAAGCTGCGTCATGATCCGGAGCCAATGCGTATATGGTGCAACCCATGTTAATCATGTCCCGCATCATTGGGCCGCGGAAGTTTGTAAGCGAATATGCCTGGCTAGTGATCAGTGCGACCCGGCGCCCGACACCGTCTTCGAATTTTGTCATCTATCAATACTCACGTCACCGGTGCGCCAAATGTCTACTGCCAATGTATGCCGTAATGATTTCATCATCAGTTCGTTCAATTTCCGACTTTGTTCCAAAAAAATATGTCCCACATGCGCCATCCATCGCAGCGTCTTTCGTGGCGAAATAGGGATCAAGGTATTTCAGCCAACCCCAGAAAAGCCTCGAAATTCCTGTCACGACCATCCGCATACGAGATGATACGAAAAAGGATCGTACAAAGCTTTCAATGCTCCACGCTAACGCGCTACCGGGCCCCGCGGTCATCCCAGCATCGATCTCCCGAAAACCAATAAACAGACGCCTGTGCCCGGACAATGTGTATCGAGTAAAATCATAAGCGCCCTCATGCACCTGCTGCATGAATGGTATTTCAGAGTATAAAAGGCCATCGGTTTTCAGTACCCGAAAGATTTCTTTCGCTGCCTTTTCAGGGTACATTACATGCTCAAGGACCGCAGTTGTGATTACTGCATCTATGCTGCCTGTCGCAAATGGCAAATCCTGAGCATCGCAAAAAATGTCGACATCTGCCGCTGTGTCAACATCCGTATAGATCACCACATGATCGACATTCGCACAGATAATCGGTGTCAACCATTCCCGCTGACATCCCCCGCCTACTATGACGACCTTACTGGGACCACACAAATCTAGCTGGGCTGCCAATCGCGCAACCGTGCGTTCAACAGCTAGGTCTGCTGTTATTTTTGGAAAATAAGAAGACAACGACGTTCGTTGATAAGTTTTAGGCGGAGCGTTTACATAGTCGGAGGACTTGAAAAGCTGATTTGAAATTTTAAACAAAACAGGTTTGTCTCGGACTACCGGATAAGACACCCCACACAGATCACACACAAGGCTACCGCCATTCAAAATAGTCACAGTTGAATGACAATCGGGGCAGCACAACCTATCCGCGATGATGTCCAAAATTTTCATATTTTGCTACTCAATTCCAAAATAGACGGTAAAAATACCCTTGCTGTAGATTGTTAGCACAAACTCAAATATTTGTTATCCAGCGCAGCTAGCATGCAGGTGGGAATGGTGCAACTCGCCGTGACTGAATTGAGCGTATCTCGTCTTGGGCGCGTTTCTGGCTTTACCTGGCATGAAAAGAAGCTATGCAAAACAGCCTGTCAGACGGCTGTGTGATGCATGATAAGCAAGCGTAAGAGCGAGCTTGCTTTGGATCGTTTTCGTACGCCTGCCTTGGTTCATTTATCCTGGATAATTCATCTTCATGAGACTTGTTTACCGTTGGTTCGAATCAATGCCCGTAGGATTTCTAGCAAACTTACGCTGGCAATATCTGGCCAACTTAGCGGTTGGTTTGTTGGGCGGCCTGTATCTACTAATGCTTGGCCGAATGTATTCGCCAGAGGAGTTTGGCCTCTATTCGGTTTGCCTTGCCATCGCGACTATCATCTTCAGTTTTGCCGATTTCCGTCTTCAGGAAGCAACCATTAAATTCGTTGACCCCAATGCTCAAAGCTCTTCGGAGGCGCGGTTGTTTGCTGAAGCATTGTTCACTTTAGATTTCATCGCGAAATTCGGTTCAACGTTTATCGGTGTTATAGTTTTTCTAAACTTCCAGTACATCCTTCCGGCGGAAAATTCGGCGCAATTCATCTTTGTGCTGTGCATTGCTAATCTTGCTGTCGGGAAAATCGGGAACTCTGTGGCCATCGGATTAATCAGATCCGCAGAACGTTTCAACGTTCATGCGCAGATATTAGCCGCGGAATGGTCAGCCAGATTGCTGCTGACGGCTATAGCAATATTTGCTTTTCAAGTAAGTCTAACTTTTGCTCTGTTTATATCCGTTCTGGTAAGCCTTGCCTCAAATGTCACAATGCTGATTCTCGGGATAAAATATTCACATACTAAAATCCGGTGGCTATTTTTGAACAATCGAACCCAATTGGCGTCGTTGCTGAACACGATGCGAAACTTTGTGTTACCTAGCTATGGGATTTCTCTTCTGGAAAACATGGCGAAGGAGGCAGACGTCGCGGTAGTGGCCCTATTTTTACCACTGCCGCTGGTCGGAATCTACAAAATGACGAAAAGCCTTGCGCTGATGATTTGGAAAGCGGCGGACCCTGTTTTTTTGGTCATTATGCCCGTGCTGGTGCGCTTTGTGCGGGACGGCGACCGCACGGGTTTAATTATTTTCCTTAGGCGCCTGAGCATAATGTTGGCGGCTGCCGCCTGCATCATTATTATCGTCGCCGCGGTCCTAGTGCCTTACATCGTCGATCTCTTTCTTGGGTCAGAATATGTCAGAATAATAGGCATTTTTCCTATTATGATGGGATGGATCTTATTTTCTCTGCCGCTAATTTGGGTACACGCCTACGCTGCAGCGATCGGCCGTCCATCGCTTCAGCTAATTGGGAGTGGCGCAGGCAACGCTTTACTTCTTTTGCTGTTAATAATTTTGACGCCATTGTTTGGACTGGAGGGCGCTGCAGTATCTTGGTCTATCGGCCTTGGCGCAACTTTTGTCGCTAGCTTCCTTGCATTGCGTCAGCAGAATGCGTTTAAAAAAGAAATATTTGAGGCTTGAGCATGCACGTCAACATCATATTGAATCCCAACCATGGCTCTTGGATCATCGAAAAGATGGCCCAGCGCGTAGTGGACTATGCGCCTGCGCTGGGATTTTCGGCGGCCATTTCAGATGCACCGGACGAACAAGCCGATATCAACCACTGGATGAGCTATGCTTTTGTCGATTCCGCTACCAAATCTCCAAGCACGGTATTTATCACCCATATCGATGACGCGTTTAAGCTTGCGTATGTGAAGAAAGCCCTCCAGCAGCGGGTGGATATTGGCATATGTATGTCAAGCTATGCCGTTGCCGAGCTGTCTGCCCGTGGATTGCCGCGTGATTCCCTCTGCTATGTCCTGCCCGGGCATGATAGCCAAGTTACACCCCGCAAGATTGTGATCGGGTTGACAACGCGGCTGTATGAGGACGGCAGAAAACGTGAAGCATTGTTATTGGAACTGGCCCGTGACATGTCGTTGGCATGTTTTTGCTTTGAGATTCATGGTGCAGGTTGGGACAAAATAGTACCCAAACTGGAAAGAGCAGGCGCCGAAGTAAGATATTTTCCCGGCACGCAAGATTATGTTGGTGACTACAAGCTGATGGTGGAAGCAATCCCCCATTTTGACTATTATCTTTATCTAGGTTTGGATGAAGGGTCGCTGGGAACGCTAGACGCGCTGGCAGCCGGTGTGCCGACAATTATTACGCCGCAGGGCTTTCACGTCAATCTGCCGAACGCGATCACACACAGTTTTTGGGATTATGGGGAACTTCTGGAAATCTTCAAAAAGTTGGCTGCCGACCGCAAGTCGCTGTGCGACGCCGTTAGCGAACTGACGTGGCCAAGCCACGTCCGTCAGCATGAGATTATTTGGCGCGCACTACATGAAGGTCGAAGGGCCGACCTTCTCCATTTGTTGGGGCAAGCAAGCGAGGAAGACAGTGCAGGCTACAGAATGGTGACGTCGAAAGAGTTCCGTTTGAAAAGCATTTCTCCACGACGCATATTGTCGTCTATTGGAAGACACCCAAAAATTCAAAAGCTTCGAACAAAACTGAGAGGCTGATCCTAATGAATGCCTATGATGGGGACGAATGAATTGTGGAAAGCTGCTTTTGTGATGCCAACAAAACCTGGCTTAAAGCGATTGCAAACCATAGCATAGGAAACCAAACTTCATAAATTGCAATATGATGAAGCGACAACATTGTTAAACTCATCATACAACAGTCCGCTTCAATTCGTCGAGAAATTGCAAGCTGTCGGATAATGGTCCCTATAACTGCAGCAAAAACGAGAACGCCAATAAATCCGGTGGCAACCGCGAGCTCTAACCATAAATTTATAAGTCCAGAACCAAGGATCAGGCGATCAATCTCGCTTCCTGGAATGTTAGCCTCTTGTAAAACCGTACCCCACCCAATGCCGAAGCGGTTATCTGTGAGCAATCGCCAGCCAGCATTCAACGCCTCCTGACGACTCCCTTCCGAAAACAAATAAGCCGATGAATCGAGCAGGTCAGCAATCTTGTAGAAGGACGCGCTTTCGACATTGGAAAAATCTCCTCCACCTGTCGCCACCCAACCAATTACGGTCACAATTGCCATAATTCCAATACGGGAAATAATGGAATCTCTCTTTAGCAATATTAAAATTATAAATGATAATAAAAATGAAACTATAGTTGAGGTACTAAACAATAGAAACGCCCCAAAAAAAACGAAGGAAAAATATAAGTATTTTACAGTAATTAATTGCTGTCTCAAATAAAAATACGACAATGGCAGGAAAAGTTCAAAAGCCATCGACGTAAATCCAGCTTCAGCGCTGAAAACTCGGGGCCGTATGTATTGCTCGCCAAAAGCTGTCGCCACAGGAATTTCTTCGATTGAAAAATATAAGTAATCAGAAATATAATTTCCGGTTCCGTTTACAAATATAAATTCAAATATCGTCGCCGCTGCTAAAAATGTTGCAGCGTAGAAGCATACCTTAGATATTTCTAGAAATGTTATACGGGACACCACAATCCAATATCTAATTACCCCCAAAAGAAATATAAAACTGAAGGACCACTGCAAAGCGCCCTGCCATCTATTTTCATTAATGCTAGCAGGATACCAAAGCCATGCGAAGCAACCATAAATTAACAGTGCAGTCACAATAATGTTACTACGGTGAAACTGAAGGTTAGAGGTTGAACGTGTAAGTAGCAAGAATGGCACGGCAAGCACCAAAAAAATCACGTTCATGGCCGTTATGGGTGTTGGACCAAACGCGTGTAAAAATGGCATAAACCCAATATATAGATATAGTAGAAATCTAATCATTAGTATCGGCCCGAAAACGCACCCATTAAATTGCGCGGGCTATAGAAAAAGCATTCCAGCTTTCGCTTGATAATTCTACATACAATTCGGGAAACTGGCTCAAAGAAATCAATTCAAAGCCGGCTTGTTGCAGTAGTAATGCAAATTCTTGCGGGAAAAAGTACCGCATCGTGTGTGTTTCGGACGTCTCACCCAAATATGTGTCGCCCTGGGTGCTCCAAAGTTTAAAAGTCACATTGGCTGTATGGCGGTACGTATCGAGGGTAGTCGACGCCGCTCGAATTGTTTTTCCATTTTGCGTGTCAAGCACCCGCACACGTTCATTGGGTTTCACGGAAAGAACTGCAGGTCCGTACCAGAAATCGCAGATAAACAAGCCACCAACACTGAGGTGCCGACGAATATTCCTCAAGGCTTGAATGACATCTTCGTTGCGAGTCAGGTAACTAATGACGGCAAACATCATCACCGCGACATCGAAGGTCCGACCTGCTTCAAATTCGCGGGCATCGGCGTTAAGCCACTGCGGCGAATGTTGAACATTAAGCTCTGCCGCTTTAGTGTTGGCAATAGTTAGCATGGCTGGCGAAAGATCTACGCCCGTACAATCATACCCTCGACGGGCGAATTCGATCACATGTGTCCCGGTCCCGCAGCCGATATCGAGTATCGATTTCGGGTGAACGCCATTTCGCCGACATGCGGCCTCGACCAAGTCACATTCTGCCACATAGTTTTTCTCGGTATAGAGCGCATCATATTGGTCAGCGTAAAGGGCATTGAAAACGGACATAATAATTCCCAGCTTTTTACGAGAGGACAGCGCGAACGGCGCTGGAGACTTTGTCTATTTGGTCTTCGGTGATGGCTAGGCCTGACGGGACATACAAGCCCTTTTTTGCAATACGTTCCGTCACCGGATAATGCTCTCCAACAAAGAGACCTAAATCATGAAAAACGGGTTGTTCATGCATGCCCAAAAAGAATGGTCTTGTTTCAACGCCGCGCTCACGCAAAGCGTTAGCAAAATCAACGGCATTCATTGCACGAGCATTATCAAGCAAAATGGAATATACCCAGTACACACTCTTTGCCCAAGAATGCTCCATAGGCAACTGGATGCCGTCAATGTCAGACAGTCGTTCGTGATAATCTTTGGCTATCCTGCGTTTCCGATCAACGATTGATTCGATTCGTTTAACCTGATTGACGCCCAATGCCGCCTGCAGATTGGTCAAACGATATTGGTAGCCGTGCTCGGTATGCAAAAAACGCCGATCTTGACGGAAACACAAGTTACGCAAATCGCGCGCGCGGCGGGCATAGTCGTCGTTAGATGTTATGACCATTCCGCCTTCGCCAGTCGTGATGAGTTTATTGGCAAAAAAACTAAACGTGGAAATGTGGCCCATGCCTCCGCACTTTTTCCAGTGCCGTGTTTCGCCGGCCCTTCCGGATAGATATTGTGCGCCGTGAACCTCCGCCGCGTCCTCAATCACGATGAGTCCGTGCTTAGCAGCAATCGCCATGACTTGATCCATGTCCACCGGATGGCCGAACATATGAACGACCATGATTGCCTTGGTCCGGGGAGTGATCCGTGACTCGATTTCAGATACGCGCATACAAAAAGTGTCAGTCTCGCAGTCAACCAACACGGGGCGCCCGCCAGCCCTCACGACGGCAGACGCACAGCTGATTATGGTATAGCTGGGCATGATAACTTCGTCGCCGCTCGTGATACCGATCGCTTCAACGGCGACCTGAAGTGCAGTTGTGCCATTTGAAACGCCAATGCCATACTCGTGACCGCAGTACTGAGCCCACGACTCTTCAAAAGCGTCAACATATTTCCCGGCCGATGAAATCCACCCCGAACGAAAAGCGTCTTCCATCGCAGCGAAATCTGCTTCCTCTAAAAGAGGTTCATTTACAGGTATCAAACCCTGGTCCTTTCTACATTCGATGAAAAGCGTTTCGCGAGGAACTCACTGGCTCGGCGCACGAAATAACTATCTATCCGATTAAAAATGAGTGACGAGATAACTAAGCTGCCGATCAGTCCAATAAACAAATTTATGGCAAGTAAAACCACAAAATGTGTATCGAGAAACAGATCATTCATGATCTTCGATGACACGCGCAGCAAAAGAATATGGGTGAGAAATACGGCATAGCTCTGCTGACCAAAAATTCGTAAAAATGCAAACGCACGATGGATAAGCCCGGCGGGGTAAGATACTGCGGCCAGTACCAGCGGTATCAAAAAAATGGCGCGCCCCACAGATATCGGGATAGGCGCTGTTTCCATTCGTACATGACCGGCGATTAACATCAGCGAAACTGCTGCTCCTCCGAGCGCAAATGGACGGTATTTTTCGGCAAATTGAGGGATATGCATGGCGTGGAAGATTCCCAGGCCCACGACAAAAGCGGGCAATTGGGTGGGAAACCCATAATAGGTGTAACCCGTCTTATTCTGCAAAATGTAGCCAAATATAATGTTAAACGCAGACGCAAATATGCAGGCTGCAAGAAAAATAATAGGCGCGTTCTTTAAATTAATATATTTATGACACACTGCATATATAATGTAAAAGTATACTTCATTCAATATTGACCAATCTCCATCAAGAATAGTATTTATACATTTATAAAAAAATCCTTGCAGAAATAGCAAATGAACTATGATATTAATCGCCGTAATATCATCCCAATAAGTATCGTGATTTAATTTAAATTTAAATAAATAAAATTCCTGATCCGCCAAAAATAAAAGTATGTTTATCGTGATAAACATATAATAAAGTGGCGCTATCTTACTAAACCTCCGAACAAAATAGCCAAATAGGCCCTCTCCATTCCTAAAACTACGCGCAAGACTGAGCGCAACCATAATTCCGCTCAAAACAAAAAATAGCTGCATTCCGGCGCCCATCGGATGGGTCAGCTTGAAAACTATCGGGTGCTGTCCCGCATTCGGCGTGAGAACAATTGCATGCATTATCACAACCGCGACAATTGCTAACCCGCGTAGTTGGTCGAGAGCTATGCTCCGTTCTGCATGCACGCCATGCGCACTCAAAATCGTTCCTTGTCCGATTCGCCAACGTACGGCCCTTGTTTAACTTCAAACAAGATTGTGTCTTCGAGCATTTTGAAACCATGCCCGCCGCCCAATAATAATATAATGGCACCCTGAACCAATTCACGTGAAGCCACAAACTCGCGCTGGCTATTGTATATCGTAATTATGCATCGCCCCTCGCGCACGACAATGCACTCTGACGTGCCATGAACCTCACGTACAACGGGCAAATGCACGTGCGGTACAATTTCTTTACCGGCTCCGTAGACGATCATTCCCATCTGCAACCCGAGATTACCCGGGGTGAGAAAACTGGTTTCAGGCGCACGCCATTCACTGTCTATTATGTAGGCGAGCGGGATCCCTTGATCTGCGATAATTTCTACCGGACTTTGCGGGTTAGCGTTTATCATGAAAAAAGAGACTTCCGACGGGAGGCCGCGACCGCAAGTTCTGCTTCAGCCTCGATTAGGTCAGCCTCAGCCATCTCCGACACAAGCGATTCAAACGATACTTGAGGCGTCCAACCTAGCTTCTCGCGTGCTTTAGCGGCATCTCCGAGAAGTGTTTCAACCTCCGCGGGACGAAAATAGCCTGGATCAACCTCAACAACACACGTTCCATCGGCCAAATAACCTTTTTCGTTAACGCCTGTGCCACGCCAATTTATCTGCATTCCAAGACAACTTGCCGCTGTTTCAACAAACTGCCTGACGCTGAATTGCACGCCGGTCGCAATAACAAAATCCTCGGGAACATCCTGCTGGAGCATCAACCATTGCATCTCAACATAATCCTTTGCGTGCCCCCAATCACGCAACGCATCGAGATTTCCAAGATATAGCTTGCGTTGCGTCCCCAACTTTATTCTCGCCAAGGCGCGTGTGATTTTGCGCGTAACAAACGTCTCGCCTCGAATGGGTGACTCGTGATTAAATAGAATGCCGTTGCATGCATACATGCCATAGGCTTCACGATAGTTTACCGTTATCCAATATCCGTAGAGCTTAGCGACCGCATAAGGGGAACGTGGGTAAAAAGGGGTTGTTTCCCGCTGCGGCGTTTCTTGAACTAGTCCATAAAGCTCTGAGGTAGACGCCTGATAGAATCTAGTTCGCTTGCTCATTCCGGTTATTCTTATAGCTTCTAGCACACGCAACACACCAAGCGCGTCTGAATTAGCAGTATACTCTGGCTCTTCAAATGAAACGGCAACATGACTTTGTGCAGCTAAATTATATACCTCATCTGGCGCCACTTCCTCAATAACCCTCACAAGACTACTTGTGTCAGTCATATCGCCATAATGCAGATTCAGACTGCCGCCACTTTCGTGGGGATCGCGGTACAGGTGATCGATGCGAGCGGTATTGAACAGTGAGCTCCGCCTACGAATTCCATGAACCTCATACCCCTTCCGAATTAAAAATTCAGCGAGATAGGCCCCGTCTTGTCCTGTAATCCCGGTTACTACCGCTTTTTTCATTTTGCCGAGACCCTCATAATTTGCAAACTCCGTTTCAGTGACACCCGCGTCAATCTCGATGTCACGCAGGCATCAAATACAAGCCTTTATTAAGAAATAAAGGTTATAAATAGTGATTTTAAGATTAATGTAATTTCGGCATATCCCGTTGGTTACGCTCACTGAAACTTCGAAAAAATGCATCTCCTATCATCAATCCATTGCAATGAGGGCCTCGCGCTTTATTCTGTATAGATACCAACCGAAACCGCTATGCCGAGACAAATCAGACCGTGGCAGCAGGGTTAATAATGCCTATTTCTGAAGTGCGTAGTCCGTTAGATCATATTGCATTCGGTTACGCTTGCGACGCGGAATCCCGTTAAGCTCGAACCTATTGCGCGTCAGCGACCGCCACATCGTGCTTTTGAAGCTTATGGGCGGTGGACATTTTCACCGACATCGCGTCCGAGCGGAGGCAGGGGCGCTACACGGGGTATCGATGCTGGCGATTGAGCAGTCTTTTCTCTCGAGACAGTTGGCCGATGCTTAAGATAATTGCCATCAGCGCCGCGCCATTGGTCATTTCTGTCGCGCCTGCCCTCTCGACGACCGTCGCGGGGGCGTCGCACATCGTCGACGCGGCCGCCATGTCGTTCGGGCCAGGCGATCACTCCTAGTGTTCCACCGTCTGTGTAGCCCCGGTTGCGCCGTTGATGCCGACCATCATCGCCGTCGCGCCGGCGATTTTCGCGATACCAGACATGCCGCTTCTCACCCCAATAACGGCGATATTGCTCGCGCATTGGGTGGCGGCGTCCAAAGGTGTCGAACAGGAAGATGCCGTGGCCGGGATAATAATAATTGTCGTACCAACCGCCGCCAAAGCCGATGTTGCTGAACCCGTGCCCATAGTCGCAATCATAATATGCGTCATAGCCACCGTAGGGATCGCAGCCATACGCGTCGTCATAATAGCCATCACTGGCAAAGCCGAGGCCGATATCATAGACACATCCAGATAGGCCCGTGCTTGCGCCAAAGAGCAGCGCGGCCTTCCAAATTGACTGTCTCGTGATTGCCATGACACCTGCCCCCTGCGAAATACTTTCAGCCAATGTCCGTAGGTCTGGCCGCTATTGCGATGCTTATTCATCGGCAGTTGAATTGCAGATGAATACAACTGCATGATGCCGTTCATATTCGCCGCGCCCATGTCGCGCTTGCACCATATGGGCATCCATGGCAGTAAACATTAACCGCGCAATTAAACAGGAATGAAGCCCATGGCCCTTGCCCATAGCGAAGCTGCGAACCCGCATTGGGTGCCGCGCAAAAAGATTGGTGAGCTTGCGCATATTCCTGGCGAAAATGGCCTGCCTATTGTCGGCACGACATTCCGCGTGCTGCGCGATCCGCCAGCTTATGGCGCGCGCATGGTCAAAACCTACGGCAAGGTTTTCCGCACCAACGCCTTTGGCAATCCGACGATTTCCTTAGTCGGTGCCGAGGCGAATGAATTAATGCTGTTCGACCGGGAAAAGCTTTTCTCGTCTGAGCAAGGTTGGGGCCCAGTGCTTAATCTGCTCTTCCCCCGCGGCCTGATGCTGATGGATTTTGACCACCACCGCATGGACCGCCGCGCATTGGGTATCGCCTTTAAACCAGGCCCGATGCGTGCCTACACCCAAGACATGAACCGCATCTTTGCCGAGCAATTGAAGGATTGGCGCGGCGACATGCTCTTCTATCCGGCGATCAAGCAACTCACGCTTGATGTCGCGGCGAGCAGCTTCTTAGGGATCCCATTGGGTCCAGAGGCCGACAAGATTAACAAGGCCTTTGTCGACATGGTTCAGGCCTCAGTCGCGCCAATCCGCGCGCCCATTCCCTTTACCGCGATGGGCAAAGGCGTTGCTGGCCGTAAATATCTCATCGACTATTTCGGACCGCAAATTGCCGAGCGCCGCCGCAATGAAAACCGGCAAGATATGTTCAGCCAATTTTGCCGGTCAAAGCGCGAAGACGGCGAATATATGTCGGACGGCGAGCTGATCGACCACATGAACTTCCTGATGATGGCGGCACATGACACCATCACATCGTCAGTCACATCGATGATCTGGTATCTCGCCAAACATCCCGAGTGGCAGCAGAAATTACGCGAGGAGTGCCTCGCCATCGCGCCAGCCGGTGCAGACATCGCCTTTGCCGATCTCGATAAGTTCGAGCTTACCGAATATGCGTTTAAAGAAGCGCTGCGGATGATTTCGCCGGTGCCGTCGATCCCGCGCCGCGCGCTCAAGGACTTCGAATTTATGGGCTATCACATTCCCAAGGGCACGTCGGTCAGCATCAGCCCATCTTATGTCCACATGATGCCCGAATATTGGGAGGACCCCGAAACGTTCGACCCTATGCGCTTTACCCCTGATAAGGTTAAGGCGCGGCATAAATATGCCTGGGTGCCCTTTGGCGGCGGCGCGCATATGTGCCTGGGCCTGCATTTCGCCTATATGCAGATGAAGCTGTTCACGCATCATCTGCTGACCTCGGTTCGCGTCGAGATTGCCGATGGTTATGCGCCCGATTGGCAGGCATGGCCAATCCCCAAGCCAAAGGACGGATTGAAGGTACGCTTCGTTCCGCTGTAGTCTGCGGCACGCGACGCACCGTTAAATTCACGCATTGCAAGCTCTGCCTGATACCGTAAAGGTCGCCCTGCGCGCATGGCCTATTCAGAACAGACAGATTGGACCACTGAACCACGGTGGGATTTGGTCCGGCGACGGGGCCTTGGTGTGGTCATCGCGCTCTTGCTCGAAGCCATCATCATTCTCGCGATACTCAGCCTCAGCATGCGGTCGGGTGGGCCAGCGGCGGGGACGCGCGGCCTGAATACATTTTCGTTGGAGGCTGAATCGGACTCGGCATCATCGGCAGAAAAGAACGAAACCAAGACGCCGGTGACCAAAGAGCAACGACAAACCATCACGCAGCCACTCCCGATACCATTATTGCCGCCGGTCAATCCGGTGAAGGCCCCGCCGCCCAGCCCCGACTTCATCAAAGTGAGCAAGTCTGAATTGGACGCCATGGACCTGTCCAAATTTCCGACCAGCGGCGGCAGCGGATCGGGTGACGGCAAAGGAAATGGACAGGGCGCCAAGGGCATGATGGGCCCTGGCCTTGGACCCGGCGGTGCGCAGCTTTACCCCGTGGCGTGGCTACGCGAACCTTATGACAGCGAACTCGCGCCCTATCTCGCTGCTATCAAGCGGATCCCCCCCGGCGCATCCGCCGACATCGCCTGCCGCATGGCGGAACATAACCGCGTCGAAAACTGCCAGATTATCGCTGAAACCCCGCGCGGCACTGGCCTCGCCAAAGCACTTCGCCTCGCCGCGTGGCAGTTCCTCGTCAAACCCCCGCGCATCGACAATAAACCGCAACTGGGCGTCTGGGTGCGGATTCATTTCGATTTCGGGGTGCGGGCGGTTGAACCAGCTTTAGATGAATGAGCGCGCTAAGTTGCTAGAACGGCAGATTATAGCCGTTAGGGTCGAAACACCCGCTTATTTCCGCCCGACGCTGACATAATTGAACCCGGCGGCCTGCGCTTCTTCCGGACGATAGATGTTGCGCAGGTCGACCAGCACGTCG
>CAZCXQ010000005.1:0-30899 GCA_964502655.1 uncultured Sphingorhabdus sp. | reverse complement strand
TGGCGCATTTGGATGAGGCCATGGCAAAAAAAGGCCGCCGGTTCATTCCAAGTTTTAACCGCAAACCACGCAAGCTTAATGGTTTCCAGCTTGACCGTGGTCGTTTGGCATTACCCAATGATCAGTTTTTCGTGGAAGACCCCGTTCGGTTATTGGAAATTTTCCACCTCGCGGATTTGCATGGGCTGGAAATTCACCCTTCGGCCATGCGGACTGCTCAGCGCGACGCCCGGCTTGTAGATAAGACGGTCCAAAAGGACCCGCGGGCCAACGCGCTCTTTTTAGACATTCTGACCTCGCGCCGGGATCCTGAAACCGTATTGCGGTGGATGAACGAATCCACGATTTTTGGGCGGTTCATTCCGGATTTCCGGCGCGTCGTCGCGCAAATGCAGTTCGACATGTATCATCATTACACCGTCGACGAACACTCGATCCGCGCCATTGGGCTATTGGCGGACATCGAAAGCGGAAAGCTGAAACAGGATCACCCGCTTTCGGCTGCGATAATGCGGAATATCGTCAGCCGAAGGGTATTATATGTCGCAACCTTGCTGCACGATATTGCGAAGGGGCGCGGCGGAGACCACAGCGTCTTAGGGGCTCAGGTCGCTGAAACATTATGCCCGCGGCTTGGTTTATCAGCCGCAGAAACGGAGACCGTCGCTTGGTTGGTACGCCACCATTTGTTGATGTCCGCAACATCGTTCAAACGCGATCTTGCCGACTTCAAAACAATATTGGACTTTGCGCAGGCGGTTCAGTCGCCTGAACGGTTGAAATTGCTGCTGGTTTTGACGGTGGTGGACATTCGCGCCGTTGGTCCAGGCGTTTGGAACAGTTGGAAGCGCCAATTATTATCCGATCTTTTCGAAGCCACTGAAGAAGTGCTGCGGCTTGGCCACAAGCAACGTGGCCGTGACGAACGCATCGCGTCGAAAAAATCGAAGCTCGACTCAGCCTTGCAGTTGCCTCCTGAAAAATTTGCGCATTTCGCAAAGATATTACCCGACGCCTACTGGATAGCCGAGCCCGACGATATCATTGAGCGCAATGCACGGCATCTCTTGAAACATGAAGGCACTGAGCTCGCCATTGACGCCTGCTACTACCCCGACCGGGGCGCAACCCTCGTCACGGTATTCGCGGCCGACCATCCCGGCTTATTTTATCGCATTGCAGGCGCGATTCACTTGGCGGGTGGAAATATCATCGATGCGCGGATCCACACAAGCAGCGACGGAATGGCGATCGATAATTTCCTAATCCAAGATCCGCTCGGCCGCCCATTCCGCGAGCAGGGCCAATTGGACCGCTTGGCGCGCAATATCGAAGAAGCATTGACCAACCGTGCAAAGTTGATGACGCAACTTGACGCCAAGCCAAAGGCGCTCCGGCGTACCGACGCATTTAAAATTGCGCCTTCGGTGTTGATCGATAATCAGGCTTCTAACCGCTTCACCGTTGTAGAAGTCAATGCGCTGGACCGGCCGGCACTGCTGAACAATTTGGCATTGGCGCTCTTCGAGTCAAAGGTCACATTGCACAGTGCGCACATCGCAACCTATGGCGAACGCGCAGTAGATACATTCTATGCGACAGATCTTTTCGGTGCAAAAATCGAAAGCAAAACCAAGTTGAAAGCATTGGAAACACGGCTGCTTGAGGCCGCCACTGTGCGTGCCCGGGTAAAAACCAAGGCTGCGTAAGAAGGCCGAACCTTCGGCGGGTTCAATTAACAACATAAAAAAAAGGCCAGTCTTTCGACCGGCCTTTCTTTTATCATATTGATCCGTTCGGAATTACATTCCCGAATTTGGACCGTAGGTGACTTCAACGCGACGGTTTTGCGGTTCACGCTCACCATCTGCAGTCTGCACCAATGGTGCAGTTTCACCGAATGCTTCGGTTGCAATTGCACCGCCGGCGACGCCCTTGGACTCAAGGTACGAACGCACGGTGGCGTTACGCCGCTCGGAGAGACCAACGTTGTACTTTGCGCTACCCGATTTATCGGCGTGACCAGCAAGCATAACCTTCGCAGTGCCACAGTTCGAATACTGAGCAACCGCGTTGTCCAGAACCGATGCTGCGTCAGGACGCAAGTTCGACTTATCCCAGTCGAAGAACACGATGTAAGGACCGGTGTTGCATACTGGCGCTGGTGGCGGCGGTGGTGGTGGCGGTGGAGCTGGTGGCGCCACATATGGTGGCGGTGGTGGCGGTGCTGCAACTTCAACTGGTGCAGGTGCACCGCCGAAGTTATAAACCAGGCTAGCCATGAGGCTGTGCGAGCGGAAGCGCGTGTCTACGGCACGGCCAAGACGGTCAACAAGACCAACCTTGTCTGCATTGAAGAAACGGTACTTCAGACCGACGTCCCAGCTATCGCTCAGTGGTGCACGGATGCCTGCAAGAGCCTGCCATGCAAAACCAGTGTCTGAATCGTCAAGGAACGTTGGAGCAGCCAAAGTAGCCTGCACGTCAACGCGTGCAACGCCAACACCGCCGCCGACAAAGCCCTGAAGGCCATCATCGTCGCCGAAATCCAGAAGACCATTGACCATGAAGCTCAATGCGCTTGCATCGCCAGCAATGTCATACGAACCGCTACGTGCGAGTGCAGTTGTTGCACCGCTCGTAATCTGAGGAGTCTGGCTGTTGAAACCAGTTACATCAGCCTGACGATACGAAACTTCTGATTCAAGACGGAAACCGCCGAAATCATAGCCGACTACGCCGCCGAAATCATAACCTTTGTCTGTGTCAACCGAAGCAGCATTGTCCAATGTGCCGATATCCAAACCGAGGTCTTCTACTATCATGGCACCGCCATCGACTCCAACATACCACTGGTCGTCGCGGGCCAAAGCCGGTGATGCCAGAGCAGTAGAAGCGAGCACCAAACCTATGGCTAACTTACGCATCAACTTTCCCCTTTTCTATCTTAGGAACGGAAATTCTAGAACATAAGTCTATCGATTCTGTTCCATCGATGCAAGTCGCTATGTCCTTATACTGTTGCTAAAATGTCGCCATTATTCACATTTTATCCGAATACTGGCAGTGTTTTCGCGATACGGCCGGTCAAGTCGTCAATATACCTATCAACCTGAAATATTGTAATATCGCACCGAGTGTAGCACGCGCTTCGGCATCGACGACTGCCCCACCAGAGGGGTTTGTGATAATTGGGCCGCTTTGCCAAACGCCGTGCGTGTAAACGCTTTCTCGGCCAACTGAACTGTCCCACAGCCGCATCCCGTCATGGGCAACCAGATAGCGCCAGTCACCACCTATCCATATCGCAATTTGGCCAGACTTATTTGCCCATAAGCCGGTGGCACCTGAACCGACCAACCAGCATTTGCCAATATCGCTGTCGGTTAAGGCAGGCGCTGTCAATGCAACGCCTTCGACTGCTGTATGAAGCAAGGCATCGATAAGAATGAGTGCCTCATTATGGGTGATTTCTTTTTGCGCCTGCGTCACGGCAAGCAGCGGCAAGTTGTGACGGCCTGTTTCCAGAACTGGCATAGGTCCTCCTGATGACAAGATAATGATGTGAAATTTATGCGAGGCTGAACAAAAGCGGCGTCGATTGTGCAAATCGACCTATCTGCTGGACACTGAAACGTAGTTCGCTGTCTGACGTTATCCCGAGACCGACCTGTTCGTCGGCCGAAATATGCAACGCATTCTCGAATACCGTCCAATCACGCACGATGATGTCGTCAGCGGACAACAGGACATGATAGGCCTCGCGATCTTCAACCATGAGCTGATCAACCCAATCAACCCACCCAAGGTCTAGGCGCGAACGTCGGACCCAATTGAGGTGAATATCTTCATTTGCCTGGCGCCGTGCGCGACCATGGACAGGTGCCAAAGGCGTTATCGCCCGCCCATGGGCCATCGCAGAATCAACAACTGGGCTCGGGTCGCCAAGACCTTGCGCCTCAACGGTTATCGTCTGCCCAATGTGATAGTCTGTTGCCGCAATGATACGTGCGGAGGCGGGGTCCATCCAAACGATCCGGGAACCAGCGGCATGCGCAGGCGCTGACAATTGATCGGACAAACAGGCGCGTGCGAACCGAGACAGGCGATAATGGTTCGCACCCACCGCCGTAACACGGCCAACGCGGATAAATTCACCGCCCATATGAAAAACCGGGGCGTCCGATGCCAGAGGGTACGTGTCACGATTGGCCAGCAGCATCGACCCATTGAGCAATTCGATCTCGAGCGATGATTTTTCGTCGATCAATAATGCGCTATGGGATGCAAGCACGTTCTGCGTTGTCCCGATCACAGCCTGTGGCGCAGTTCCGCCAATATCGATTAGCTGGCCCTCATTTTGGATTGCAAGAGCGGCACGCTTCCAGCCCGCCTCCGTCCCCCCGGCAAAGACCGCCAAAACCGCTTGGTTTGTATCGCGCTCGGCAATCAGTGGGCAGTCAATAATGGCAATTCGGGTCTCGCCAATTGACTGATCTACGGACGGAATGTGGCGGCCCGGTGCGGCTATCATCTGATCGATCGCTACCAGCCCAGCCGCCATTCGTGCCTTAATGTGTGCCGTGCCAAATCCATGTTCGATTTCGTCGATCTGCCATTTTTTCCCATCGGCGGAGAGGAAACAATCGCCCGGCTGCAGCAATATGGCAGAGGTTACGACCGACGCGGTGAGCGTGCTGCGTGCGTAGCGCGCATGTCCCGCTTTCAACTCAACCAAACGCTTGGCCGAAGATGCACTCAGGACGGCTGGCAACTCCAACCGGGCCTCGCCACGTCCGCCAGATTTGCCATTGCTGTGTTGAACGCCAGCCTGATAATCACGATCCGGATCATAATAACGCAGCGAGACCGTGCCAGGAATTTGTCCGGCGGGTGCTATCCGGTGATTGGGCGGGTCCAATTTGCGCCTATCTTCTTCGACAGCGACGACAATTTCGGTTGGTTGGTCGGGGTTCGCGCCAACGTCGCGGACGACAAGGTTGCCGTCCCGCGTGATGAGTTCGACTGGAAAGGCATCCAATATCGGCGCAATCGCCTCTCTCATATTCGCCCCGCCCGCGGCAAAACCAACGATGGAGTGCGTGCTTTCCGCCAATAGGTCGCCATCCGACAGCGAATGAAACAATGCGGGCAGCGACAATGGCCCGTCGCGTTCGAGCACCTCAAAGGTGAACGATGGAATGCGGTTGCCAAAATCGGCCAGCTGCAAATCTTCAAACACGGCATAGGCCACGTCGCGGTGCGCGGGGCATTGACCAGCAGCTTCAGCAGACGCCAGCAACGGGTCCGGCTGCTGATCGCCATGGCCCGAATAGAAACGCAATTGGGTGTCAGTTTTTAATGCGCCGTCAGACCCGCGGACCAAATTACCATCTGCCCATATTCTGCCCAATCGCGCGACCGGCCGGCTTGACACCGCGACCGCTAGGCTGACCCGATAGCTATAGTTGACCGTCGAAGCGCGCCCCTTACCTCCGCCGCTTTTTGCGCGATCTTCGATCAGGTCGGTTGCCCAAATCACCGTTCCCGCGACACGCATCGCGCCAAATATAGCGGGGATTTGCGTGCCGTAGCTCGATGTTTGGACGGCCAACTCCTTCAGCCGACTGCCTTCACGCGCGGCAGGCGCGAATAATGCGCCGTCGATTTGCTGTCCGAGTGCAGCGCCAATCGCGCCGCCGATCGGCCCGCCAATGGCAGAACCAACAGCCGTTAAAACAAGCGTTGCCATGTCAGTCTCCGATAAGGCGCCATTGCGCGATTGTTGGCCACGGCAGCGGCAAGGGCGTTGCGACCACGCGGCCTAGACCCATATGCGCATGCACCGCGCCTGCATGTGTCACGACAGCAAGGTGAATTTGCCGGACGCCCGGTTCAAGCAAGAGGATGTCTCCGGCAACCACCGAACCATCCGAAACTCGCGAGAACTGCCGCTCATCAAAATATGCGCAGGCGCGCACGCTATGTTGGCCACGCAGCCGATAGTCGGTGGGCACAGCCGCGTCTTTGCCCACAGCAGAAAGGCACAGTCCGGCCAAACCAACACAATCGAGCCCTGCGTCTGCCGAACGCCCATGCAGCAAAAATGGAACGCCAATTAAATCGAGCGCAGTTTGCGCAACCTTGGCTTGCGGCCCCGTGACGGCCGGCGCGATCCTAATTTGCACCGGGGTACCGCGTCAGCAAATCATTTCCCGGCAGATAGGGCTCGCCACGGAAATTGATGCCGTTGGCAAACCGCGTTGCGCAGGTCGCCATCAGCTTGTCGCAACCTTCGATCACCTGTATCATGTCGCCCGCATGTACCGGCGCCTGCGGCATCGTCTGCAGTTCCAGCGCCGCCGTGCCATTGTCGACGATGCTAAATTCCAGCCCCGCATTTGGACCCGTCAGCCAACGCACGCTTCCATATGCCAATTGGCCAGGGGTAAATGGCGCACCGCCATTCACCGAAATAACATAGCCTTGGACTTGCGATATTGTCGCCAAATGACGAAAGCGTTCGCGGCTGAGCCCGCAAGCTGCATCGCAAAATTGCGCGCGACACGACGGCGCGGTTTGGGACGCCACGGCTTTATCAAGACGCGATTGAATGCCCAATAGTTCAGCGGCAAATGCATCATCTGCAAAGGAAACCGCACCCAGTTCGCCAGACGCCAATACGCGCTTTCCACGTGCGGGCGCTGACCAGTCAAAAAGAAATATCTCCAAATATGCGCCGTCCCATCGGCCGGCCATCAAATCATCCTGCCGGATCAAGTCCGATGTCAGCGCGCCGGAGACATCCAATCCGTCATTCTCCAACCCAACGCTTTGCACGACCGTCGTGGGTTGCATCCCGGGGCTGGATTTCAGCAAAATGCCATCATGCAGCACATCGGCATCATGCGAGGTGAAACCCACGGTGACGCCATCGGTCCGCTCCAACCGCCAGCCATAAGCGACCGTGATAAGCGGCCCATCCATCCAGGCGTCCATCAGGTGGCTTCCCGAATTTCAACCAATGCTATCGTCGGCATATCGCCCGCGCCAAAGGTTGCGCGCGCAAAATCCAGCCGGTCCGATGCGAAGCGTACAGGCACATCAAAACGGAAGCCCGCGGTGATGATGGCACCCATAACAGGCGCAGTTTGAAATTCGATTATTCCGCCAGCAGTCAGCGACCAGCCTGTGGCCGCCACGTTATTGACCGCAACCGTCACAGACGACGGCACGGGCCGGGTGATGCGCCTTACTTGACCGTCGGCACCATAGGTTTTGATCAGCGGAAATGCGGTGCGGACGGCGTCACCTGTCCCCAAGATTTGGTCCAACTTGTCGGGCGCACCGGTCATCACATGCGAACTGTTGTCGAACGGATCGGTAAAGCGAAATCCGACCGCTGGCCCATGCCGCGCACGAAAGAACGCAAGCAGGATGCCAAGATCATTTTCGGACCGAACACCCGGGCTAACATCATAGCTTAATCGCGCATTCTCCCAGCTGCTGTTGCGGCGTTCATGCCCCGATAGGGTGGTGACAATATTGGTCGAGAACTCCGCCGTCACTTCGGCCTCGCGGCCAATGTCCAGCGGGAAAAGCACGTCATCAAATTCCTGCACAGCCGCATCCTCCTGTCCAATTTCGAAATAGGTAAATCCGTCACGGGCGACCTGCGGCAGCGCCCAGATAAAGGTTTCCGCCGTGCCCCGTGCCCTGCTTGCGCGCGCGGCAATTTCAATGTCCCTCCACCGCGCCGTGTCTTGAGGGCGCAGAACGAAGCCAGCGAAATAATGCTGCGCGTCAACGGGGTAGCCAAGCCGCTGAGCCATCAGCGGAACCGCCCGCCGCGTTGCGCCATGGTTGCCCGATGTGACCCAGTCATAATCTTCCAGCTGAAGCACATCGAACGCGGGCGCGGACCATTCCAATGGAACATTGGCACGCACGGCTTCGGGGGCAGACGGATCAAGAACCGTTGGCAGATACACCAACAATAATGTCTCTATGCCAGCTGATCCTGCCTCATCCGTCGCAGCCGCGCAGATCGACGCGGTCGACGCCGCGAGTATCGCGCCTGCCCGGTCCAGCATGGCCTTTTGCGCCGGCGACTTTGAACCCTTTATGTCCGATATGCTGACCGACAATGTGCCAAATGCGGCAGTCGCAGCCGCATCATACAGGCAGATGCGGCCGTCGGGCATGATCCACCACCATGGCTCGCCAATCTGAAACTTCACCGGCAGTCCGGCTTCTTTCAAGATGAACACAAAAGCCCGCGCCACCGCCTTTAGATAGTTCATCGCCCCACTGTTCGCAGGCGACAGCAAAGTGGATGGCGGGACCCATCCGGTTAGTGCCGGGTCACCATTTTCCGCCCGTTGTTTCCAATCATTCCAGCAATGCGCGTCGAATAATTCGTAACTGATCGAGAAAATCAGATCGAAGCCCATATACTTTGCCTGCGCCGCAAAATTTCGGTGCCACGCCCGGCAGGGCGCGTTGAGCGCACCACCGGCCAAGCTGACATAATGTTCATTACCCAATGGCTCGAGCCGGAAATAATGGCTCATGCCGACATAATGATTGATCGTTTGCCGGTAGCCAAGGGCATGGATTTGGCGAACCAACCGCGCTGGGGTCTGGTTATAGGCATCGTCATATCCCGTCGCCATTTTCAGGTCATGCTCGGGCATCATGACATCGCCGGTGTCCAGCATGACGCCCGCCCCGTCACATCTAATCCCCGTCAGTTCCACCCACGCTTCAACAGGCGCAGGCAAATTGCCCGGCAATCCGGTATATCCCGGCGGGATGAGCGATATGAAAATCTGGTCAATGTCGCCTGCAAAGACGGGGTCTGCCTCTTGTGGCAAAAGAAACCCGCCCTCAAGGTTGCTGAAGTCGAGCACGATTTCGGCATCTTCCGGCGTGCCAACGGCGTAATTCCAAAGACGGATATACCAGCTTTTGGCTGCGCCCGTCGCATCGCGACCGTTGATGGTGAGCGTTGGACCGTTGACGGCATCAAGCGGCATGATACCCGCCGACCGCCACCGGAATTTCATCGTCAACCGGCGGTAATCGCGGTTGGTTTCATAGGCCAATAAGGGGTGATCCCAATGATCGGCGCTGTCCCAGATCAATCCTGCCAGATCATCGCTGCGGTAAAATATGGCGTCCGCGCGCAAGGATTCCGGTCCGGTTGTGATCACAGATGCCATCATCGGGCGCGGGAAATTGACCGTCCAGAAACGTGGATCAAAGCGCATGACGGGCACAGATTTCTGCTGCCGTCGTTGGTCACAAAGCCAATATGCCATGGTTCAATCCCGCGCCAATGCTTGCCGGACCGCACGCGCCACGTGCCGCGAAGATCGCTCAAGCGCGGCAGGCGCGCTGCCCTTGCCTGAATCCGACACGTTGATGGTCAGCCGCACTTGCGTTGGCGCACCGACAGCGCCACCCGTTTCAATACGCCCGCTGGTCGTTGGAACGAACAGCTCTGGCCCGCGCTCACCGACGCGGTAGGCCCTGCCCGGCGACACTGGCCCGCCCGTGGCACGTCCCGGTGCGCCAAGCGCGCCGCCCAACAACGCACCCAATGACGCAAGCAAGCCGCCACCGCCAGACGCACCGCTACCCACATTATTGAGGCCTGCCTTAATCGCAGAGCTGGCGATCTCCGAAAGCACGGACAGCGCAACCCTGCGCAAATCTTCAAAGCCGAACTTGCCGCGCTGAATGGCACCAGCTAGGCCGCGTTCCAATGCGGAGCCCGCGCGTTCAAGGCCATCGGCAAAGGGACCGTCAATTTCAGCCCGCATAGCCGCCACATCGCTTGCAAAGGCGCGGGTATCGGCGCGGACCGATACGACCAGCCTGTCGATTTCTTCGTCCATCATTGGTCTCCTGCCGCTCCATCTGGAAACAGCGACATCAGTTTTTGAATCTCGTTCGGGTCAGGCGGGGCCGCGTCTTGGCCGTCGGCACCCTGCAAAATGCAGAGCAGCTCGGCTGGGGTAGCGGCCCAGAATTCGTCCGGACGCCACCCCAATTGCAGCGCGCAAATCGCGCTTAACCGCAATGCGGTTTCACCAAATGTCATCGCCCGCTTAAAATCTGCCCGAGCAGAATTTTGAGCGCAGGCGTCATCGCCGCAAGACCCGCTTGCGTCAGGCGCTCGCTAAAGTCGGCGCGCGTTACCCCGGCATCGGCGTCGGTTCGGCAATGCCAAAACAGACTGACCATTTCCGACAGCTTCAGTCCCCCCGCAGCCGCACGTTCGACCAAGGTGAAGAGCGGCCCAAGTTCGTCTTCACAGGCCACCAAAGCCGCGAAGGTTGGGCGCAGCAATATATGCCCGCCTTCCACCGCAATCATCGCCTCACCGCGCAGGGCATTGGCTGGCCGGTTCATAAGGATGTTACCTGACCACTGCTTTCAAGCGCCAGCGTGTAGGAACGCTCGCCGTTGAAATCGCCGGCATAGTCCAGCCGCGCGACAAGGAATTTGCCGCGCAACCGGTCACCGCTTTCAAAGCTCAATTCATAATCGTCGAGCAGGCCGGACAGCGCGTTATTCTTGATCCGCGTCTCTGCGGCCGAACCGGTAAAGACGCCAGCGCCGGAAACCGAAACCGAACGCACGCCCGCGCCCGAAAGCAGTTCGCGCCACGCGCCGCTGCCTTTATGGGTGATGACAACCGGATCGCCATTGATCGACAGTTGCGTGGTGCGTAGCCCCGCAACCGTTGCATATACAGGCGTCGTTGTGCCGTCGCCAACCTTCAACAGGAAGGCGCTTCCTTTTTCTGCAGGCATAAGCCTTTTCCTTTCGAAAATGCCCCGCCAACTGGCGAGGAGATATGTGATTGTGCCCCGTTCGCGGGCGTCAGATCGCGAGCAACCGCACGCGGTACTCAACCAGCCCGGCCCACGGCCCGGCCGGATCGCGAACGACCATCGAACGCAGGAACATAAGGCTCGCGATGCGCCAATTCGGAAGGTCGCGTGGTATGGCCAGAACGGCGTCCTCGACATGCGACATTAGGTTCGACAAGCGGGTGGCGGACTCGCCGTCATCCCACACCGTCAACGCCAGCCGGATTTCCCGGCCCGCATCGGTCTTCGTGCTCCAGTCGCTCGCGATCCCGTCGTTTATCGCGACATAGGGAAATGCAGCACGCGGCGGCGGACCATCATAAACGCCCGTCAGCGCATTGGCCAAAACGGGGTGCGCTGTCAGTGCAGCAACCGCTGCTGCCTGAAGCGTGTGCATTGCGCTATTCATCGTCCAAAATTCCTTAATTGGGGGTCATAGAGCATGCGTCGCCGCAGGTTTTTGCCGACAAGGCAGATGCCATTGCCGCTACGCTCCACATCGACCCCGGCGGGGCGGGGCGCTTGCATCAGTTGCTGGCATAGGGCGTCTGCGCGGCGTTCCGCCAATGCAGCGGCCTTTGCTGTGATCCGGTCCGCGTTCACCGAACCTCCTCACAGGTGAGCCGCATCTGCGCTGGTGTCACGGGATCGCTCAACACCGCGCGCACCGCGAGATATTTTCCACGCCATGCCAAGCGCGTGGAAAGGCCCACGCCTTCACGCTTGCGCATGGTCACTTGCCAGCGCGGCAAGGCAGACAAAGCATCCCCACGGCTTACATCGCCGGGCATCAAGGGCGAGACCGCGACCCATGCCTGCCCGTCATAGCGATATTTGCCCGATGCCCCCGCCAGACTGTCACGGTCGCCAAGACGCGTTTCGATATCCACGCGTTCGCGCAGATTGCCTGCAAATTCGCCGCTCATACAACGCGCATCCGGCGCCAGGGTTGCAGCAACGCCAACGCAGCCGCTGGTGGCCCATCGTCGTTAGCGCTGTCGCGATTGTTATAAAAATAGCCCGCGAGCCGCAGCAGGCCGAGCCGGAGTGACTCCGGCAAGCTTGCCCAATCGGTTGCCAAACCAGCGACCAGCGATATTTCCACACGCCCGGCACTGCCGGGTTGAAGCACACGGAAATAAGCTTCGCCTTGTGATGAGAGTTTCAATTCCCAAGCCGCCGCGGCAAGCGCAAAAGTGGCACCATCGGCTGGAATGCCCGTAACAACGGTGATCGCCTGGACAGGCAGCGTCTGCAAAACCTGCCATCCGCTGCCCGCCGTAACAATTTCGGTTCCCGCGCGGCGCAAAAGGGCCTGGCGCGTAAACTGTTCCGCATGGCCAATCGCCGCGAGGATCGCCGCCGCCAACGCACTGTCGTCCATGTCCGCATCGACACGCAAATAGGCTCGCACCTCGTCCAGCATCACGCTGTCGAGGCCGAGCGGTTCCATGCTCAGCATTTCAATTTCCTTTTAGATAATCCGGCAGCCCATGACCGTAAGTCCGGCCTTTAACGTGACTGCTGAACCCGCAATTTCGGACCGGAACAGCAGTTGAACTTGCCCCGCCGTCGCAGCCACCGACACGATGAAATTGGCCCTTATCGCGGCATTTGTGGCCGCAGCCCGCACACCGGAGGTAGCCGCTGTTGTTACCGCGTCAGCAATTTGTTCCACGCCGGTTAGCAATGTCGCACTTGACTGATGAACGGTCATGCCAGCCACCGACCCTGACGGGATATCGAGGGCAAGCGCAATGCCTGTTGTGGCTGCCGCCGACTGAAAGGTCCCGATAAGCTCAACAAGGTACATGGTGTTGGCCGCAGCGGCGAAAGACAGACCCGTCGCAGCGGCCGGTGTGATGGTACTATTGGCAATGTCGGCGGTAAGCTTGATCCACGTCCATGGATCGCCACCGCCTTCACCCTGCTTTGCGACGGGTTGATGCGTGCTTTCGCTTGTTCCGACGGTCAGCCGCGCCTCGTCGGTAATCAGATAGACTTCACCCGCACGCAACGCGTTGGCAGTGGCAGCGGCATCGACTTGCGCCCGCGTTCCCCGTTTATGGGAAAGGCTGGGCATCAGAATGTTCCGCAGTCCACATCGCCCACCGCCAGCGTGACAAAGGCGTTCGCGGCATCTTTGGTCCACGCCATGGAGTTATTCAATCGTATAACCCCATCGGTTCCATTTGTGCCCCAGATATAACCAGATGTGCCACCTGCGACCACCGCCGCTTTTTCATCAAGGTCAGACGAAGGGATATTCAACGCCGCTTTGAACGCATTGACCGTAATCTTCGCTTCTTTTTGGCCCACTGCAGACGCGTCGTGCAAGATGAGGAAATCCGCTGCGCCATCGACTGACGCCACGGTGGCAAGATCGTCAATCGCCGGAACCACGGGCAGCCGCGCCGACGCGCCCGTGGCGATGTGCAGTGTGCCACGATCGGTCGTAAAATGCGCCTCACCCGCCAACATCGATGCGGTCGGCAAATTGGCTTTCAAGCCACGCTTTATTTGAATTCTTGGCATATATGATCCTTAATTAAATGTGCCGCCGTCGATGATGTCGGCCACAGGACCGGTTGGCCCAGCTGGTCCCGGCGGACCGATGATGGTGGGAACCGACCCGATGGATGACGCCGCTACGGTCGGTGCAAGCGTGCCATCTGGCCCGCGCCAGCGCGCCAATATGGGTGGCGGTGGCTGTCGCCATTGCAAAAGCATCGTCATGCTGTGACGCTTTCGCGCAACGTGATGCCGATGCTTTCGGTAATGATAACTCCGCCGCCGACCTCAATCCGCGCATCCGCCAGATAATGCCCCGCCGGCAAAAGCGCGCTTTGCGCCGCACCCACCGTCAAGGTCCATCCGGCCGGCACGTCACCCGATGCGGTCCGCGCTATAATGTTAAAGGCAGCAGCCACAGGCGCGGTGGCGCTCACGCTTGTCCGGCCAGGGGCCACTGCCTTCATCGCCGCGCTGATCGCCGTGACGGAAAGGGGGTCACCGGTCGCAGCATCCAGCGCGAGCGAAATGGTTTCGCCGCGTTGAAAAACAAATATGGTCATGTCGTTCTCCGAAGGGATCTCCCCACCCATAGGCGGGGAGATTTTCGCGCAATTAGGAAATGGCGAACTTCATCACTTTGATCGCTTCCGAATTGGTCAGCGCGCCGCCCAGACGCTTGGTTGCGTAGAAATGGACATAGGGCTTGTTCGAATAAGGATCGCGCAGGATGTTGGTTTCGGTGCGCTCAGCAATCAGATAGCCCGCCTTGAAATTGCCAAAGGCGATCGACAGGCTGTTGGCAGCGATATCGGGCATATCTTCGGCTTCAACCACAGGATATCCCAACAGGGTATCGGGCTGCCCCGCGCTCAGGCCCGCCTGCCAAATGAAGGCACCATCGGTGGTCTTGAACTTGCGTATCGCCGAAAGCGTAGACGCATTCATCACCCATGTTGCACCCTGACGATAAGGCGCGCGCAAGGCGTGGACCAATTCGACGAGCTTATCCTGCGGGTTTGACGTGGCAAAGGCGCCCGCCACACCCGATGCAATATGTTGAAGCGTGCCAAATGGACGCGTTGCATCGCCAGTCGCCGCGGTTGGCGCGGTCAAAAAGCCCTTGGGCTTATTGCTGCCATTGCCATTCACAAATGCCGCGCCTTCGGCCTTTGCAAATTCGGTCGCGATTTCGCCGGCGAGCCAGCTTTCCACATCGAACGCCGCATCATCCAGCATCGCCTGCGTCGCGGCTGGATTGGCATAAAGCTCGCCAAAGCTTGGGACGATTTCGTTGAATGTCGGCGTTGCTGTTTCGGGGCGTGTTGCGGTTTCCGAAGCCCAGCCCGACGTCACGCCATTCTGCGTCACAAGCTTGCGATAGCCCGCAGAGCCAACGCGGACGACATTGGCAATCGCACGGATGGGGGAGATCCCCTTCAACGTGGAATCGATGATTTCATCAATTTCGCGCGGCACGGCAAATCCGCCATCGGCGGCAACGACGCCCGAAAAGCTTTTCAGCTCCACTTCGGACCCGCGGCGCAAATAGCCGTCAACAAAGGCCGATTTTGCGGGGTCGGCCACAGTCGCCCCCGACAAAACGGGCCGGGTCACAGCAGCGGCGGCCACCGCACCATCAAAAACCGCGTCGAGCGCGTCAGCTTTGGTTTCATAATCCATATCATTCTCCTTGGGTGATCGATGTTGTGCCCGCCGCTGCAGCCTCGACGGCCAACACGCGGGCGAGCGGTTGCATGGGATGCGTGACAACGCTGACCTCAATGAGATCAAGGTCCGTCAGCTCCCGGTAATCCTGTTTATTCATGGCCCGGACACGATAGCCAAAGGACATGCCCGTGCCGGCCTGCACCGGCGTGTCTTCGTCATCCAACCGGGCAATGACGCGCAATCCGCGCGCGTCCTCGCTCAGGCTTTCGACATAGCCAATGCGCCGGTTGCGATCATGCTGCCACAGCAATGGAACGCCCGCTTTTGCCGCACGGGCAAAGGCACCCTTGCGCACAATATCGCCGCCCTTATCGGGTGCATCAAAGATGGCGGCATAGCCAGCCAGCCTCACTGGCTGACCAGCCCCAGCAGGCCAAGCTTTACAGCCAGCCCGATGAGCAACAGCGCAAGCACCATGCGCACGACCCAGCCAATCGCCGCCTTGCGCGCCGACCGCTTGGCATCGCGCCAGGCGGACAAAAGCTCACGCAGCTCGCTCATATCCTTTGCGGCGCTGGCATCATCCAAACCCAAACGGGCAAGCGCACGCCGGGCACCGGTTTCGGAGGCCTGCTCCAGCAGACCTTGAAGGTTATTTTCGACCATGTTCACTCCATTCTGAAAGCGGTGGGTTAGGCGGGTTCCGATGCCTCTGATTTCAGGGGAGCGAGCCCAACCGCGGCCCTTTTTTCCTCGGCGGTTAAAAAGTCTGCGGCGCCGACTTGCGCCCATAATCGCTCGCGATCCTCGGCAAGGGCCGGGATGGCATCGAGATCAATGTCCAGCTGAAGACCGGCAAAATAGGGGGCAAGGCCCTCGCCAATTGCGGCGAGCATTTTGCGTGCCAAGGGAATGATGCTCTGGTTCCACAGCGCGCGGTTGGCTTCGCGGTAGTTGGCATAAGTCGCATCGCCCGGCAGCCCAAGCAAAACGGGCGGCACGCCGAAGGCGAGCGAAATTTCGCGCGCAGCCGCCTCCTTCAATCCGGCAAAATCCATTTCTGCAGGGGTCAGCGCCATCGCCTGCCATTTCAACCCGCCCTCCAACAGCATGGGCCGCCCGGCATTGCCTGCCCCTTGAAAGCTGGCGGCGAGTTCTTCTTTCAACCGCGTATATTGTTCGCCGCTTAATGTGCCGCTTTCGCCCATTTCATAGACCAAAGCGCCCGATGGCCGCGCCGCATTATCGAGCAATGCCTTGTTCCAGCGCGTCGCCGCATTGTGCGTCGCCACCGCGCCCGATGCCGCACCCAGACAGCCAAGACCATAATGGTCATCCAACGGGTGAATGGACCGGATGTGGATGACGCTGTCGGCGGGCAAGCGGCTCGCAACATCGCCGGCCTTATAGACATAGGCCACGGGCCAGCCGCGCACATCGGCCTCAATCGTCATCCGTTCGGGGCGCAGCGCGAACAATTCGGCAGGCCGCCCGTCCATGCCCGACAATATTTCAATATAGGCATTGCCATGCAGCAGCAGATGCGTCGCCACCGTTTCAATCAACGCCTGCCCCGCCGACGTTGCCTGCACCAGCCGCAATGCTTGCGCATCGGTCGATGTCAGCGGCGCGGACGCCAGCCCCTCGGCAATTAAACGAACCGCACGCTGGGCGATGGCATTTGAAAGATAACCCTCGCGCATCTGCGCCTCATAACTTCGCGGCCAATCGCCAAGGCTTGGCACGCCATAGCTGCGGATGCCCGATAGACGATCCTGCTGCACACGCGTTTTTGCCGGACGCAGCAAGCCACGCCCGGTTGATTTCCAACCGAAGATATTCATGTTTTTTCCTATACAGCTGCGAACGTCGAGTTAACGACGTTTTGGTTTGCTATTTCTAGGTAGTCTTTTTTGATTGTGTGGTTGTTTCTTATCTTTTGGCACCACTGGTGATGGAAGTGCATCAGCTTCTGCTTCAGCAGCATCAAACCACCGTCCAGTGACAAATACCGAGACAACCCCAATAATTGTGGCACCACCTAGCCAAGCGGCCGACTGAGTATCACCCAACCAAGCAATAAAGCTAACGGTGACCAAAAGGAGACACATTGCCAATATGGCTAGCCACTGACCCCTGCTGCGAAGCGCGAATTCTTTCGATATGATATTTTGTGTCGTTGAGTGGCGGGCGTTTTGTTCAGTCTCCGCCATACTCACGACGCGATTTGCCAACCCAGGTAAAACACGCTCGAGATGCTCTAACTCTTCAGCAGAGGGTATTGGTCCGGAATGCGATTTGCTGACTACTTGGGTCAATACAATCTTAGCGTCGCCAATTTTGTCTTGGCGCAAATACGGCTTAAGCTTTTCGAGAGCTTCGTCAGCTGCTCCCTCTTCCTCGGCAACCTTTAGTTCCCGTTTTCCGCCGTTGTAGATTTCAGTCAGCGCAATACTCTTTCTTCACAGAACGTATTGCGTCTGCGATTTCTCTGCTCACTAGGCGCCAGTCTGCGTCCAAAGATCCGTTTTTCACAGAACGTCGAGCATAACGCATTGTTTGATTAACGTTCACTGACGACGCGCCTTCAGCTATAACTCGATAGCTCGCACGCCGCGCGGTTTTGGTTACAAATTTCGACTCTATACCCATATTTCACCTAACCAACTGCAGCCCAAATGCGTTTTCCACAGGATAAAGTCAATACCGTGACCCTCGGCTGCTGTGCCAACGGTAACGTTTATAATGACAAAAAGTTTAGATGCGGTTCACAAAATCGAAACCCGCGGCGTCCGTTCGGCTTTGCCGAGCATCAATTCGGTCAAGGCCCACACCAGCGCATCGGCGCGGTCGGGGGATCGGCCGGGGCCTTCATATCCCCCGCCCGAAACCAACCCGCACATCTGGTCTTCCATTTCGGGAAAAGCGTGCGTGTGAAAAACGCGGCGCGCTTCATATAATGCGGCGATGGGTTCGGCGCGCACCGTCTTGTTTCGGCTGGCGTGCACCCGCTTGATTGGCATCGCAAGGTCGGCGGCGCGCAAGACGGTTTCGACCATATTGCCGCCCTGATTGTCTTCGGCGACCACGCGGTCCGCCTGCCAAAGATCGACGGCAGCGGCCACGGCGCGGGCCCAGCGTTCGGGCGATGCGCTCGCTATGCTGTGGTCCCCAAGCACATAGGCTTTCTTGTCTTCGCCAATGCCGACCGCGACAATACCGCAGGCATCGCCATTTTCCGACACCGGCGGGTCAACGCCAATGACGATACGTTTCAAATCGGGCGCATAAGACACACGTTGCCGTTCAATCAGGTCGCGGGACCATAATGCCCCCGCCGCATCTTCGATCAGCTCACCATCCAGTTCCTGCCTGCCCCAGCGCGTGCCTTCATACGCCGCGCGCACCGACGCCAGATATTCGGGCGGCAGGTGCATATCATTATCCGCCGTGCGGCCCCGCGTTATGGCCACGCCCTTTTCCAGCACCAGCCGCCGGAGCAGCGGCACGGGACGCGGCGTGGTGGTCGCCATGATCCGTGGATGTTGGCCAAGCCGCAACCCAAGCATCAGATTGTCCCACGCCTTAATCCCGTTGGGCCATTTCGCAATTTCATCGGCCCATGCAAAATCATGCTGCGGCCCGCGCAGGCTTTCGGGCTCTGCGGCCGAAAACAAAGTGGCGGTCGCCCCATTGCGCCATGTCAAACGGCGCAGGCTGGGTTCCCATTCGGGGCGCTCGGCAAAGGGAAGCGCCAATAGACCGCTTTCACCCTCCACCATCACCTGCCGCGCCTCGTTCAGCGTCGCGCCAACCAGCGCAAAGCGCGCACCGGGATATGCGGCGGCCAGCGCGCTGACCCATTCTGCACCCATGCGGGTTTTGCCATAGCCGCGCCCCGCCATCACCAGCCATGTGCGCCAATCACCCTGCGGTTCGAACTGGTCATTGCGGCGCCAGAAACGCCAACTGCGCGATTCCTCCATCTTGTGGCGGTTCCAGCTTTTGATGCAGGCGACCATCTGTTCATAGGGCATGGCCATCAGCGCCTGGGCATTAAGCTGCGTCATTCGCCCGCTCCGCACGTTCGCGCATTTGGGTTAACTTCAAAATCAATTGCGCCTTCAACGTCGGCAAATCCGCCACGGCAGGCGCAGGCGTGGCCGCAGCCGGCGCGCCCTTCACCGCGGCGCGATGTGCGCTTAATAACGCAATCGCCAGCCGATGCTTCTGCGCCCGCGCTTTCAACGTAGCGTCCGCCGTTTTGCCATTGGCCGCGAGCAAGGCTTCGGCCAACAAATCGGTTTCCAGCCGCGCATAGCCCTCACCAAGCGCGCGCGCCCAATCATCGCGAAAGCCCGCCGATCGCCGCCGTTCGGCATAGACGGCGGTGCTGCCAACACCCGCCGCTCTCGCCGACGCCGCCACATTTGCGGTTTCGGCCAGATGGTTGAGGAAAAGACGCCGCGTGCGCGCATTCAAACGGGTGTCGGGCACGCTGATTTTATCTTTCGTCATCGCCAACCTCCTAATCCCAAAGAAAAAGGGCCGAAGATCGCTCTTCAGCCCGTGATATTTTCGCGAAAGCGCCGCAGCGCCGCGAATCGCAATTTTCGACTATGTCCAAAACTAACCAAATAACGTTACGATGTCAATATGTTTTTACCTATTTGGTTATAATTGAATCCTATTATGTTGCACTTGCCAATGATTTATGATTTTCCGACAGCCTGAGTTGCGTATTTTTCGGGCTGAAGCGAAAATGAGATATTTGAGAAGCCGTGGGGCTGGCAATCTTGGCCGGTGCTTTTGGGCAGGAGTTATTTAGGGACATTATAACCGGAACAAGTCACGAACATCGCGATATCGGCCAGATATGCACTTATCATTATATGATTGAATGGCCCTAAAACGCCGCCCAAGGCTCATACAGCAACATTACAACTTTTTTGATCCGCGGACGCCAAAAGAATTTTTCATGGCTGAGAAGCGCTTATAGCGCGATTGAGATGCATTCTGCTTGCCAATTTGTGATTAATGAAGTATAAAGAAAACGAGCCAGCAAGGAGGTATGAACTCCTAACTGGCTCGTTCGCAGTAATATGAGGCCATGAGACGGCCTCGGTCGTGTACACGGCGCATTTTTTAAACCTGTGCACAACTTCCGTCAAGCCGTTTCATGGTCCTTAATTTAAGGACTTTTTATAATGACAAATACACAAATTTTGTGCGGATCTTGTAAGTGCCCGGTCCAAACAGTCGCTAATCCGAAAGCTAATGATCAAGTTTCCTGCCCTCGGTGTAACCGCAGCGACCGGTTCGATAAGGTCATGAACACCGCCAAGGAGCATTTATTGCATCATATGCAACGCTCATTGCATGCACGCTCCACCAAGGCCGCTCATGCAAGCAAGTTCGTCAAGATAACTTTCCAAAAGCCGGTTAATCGTAGCTTCCGTTGGGTTACGTCGGATAAGGGGATTTAATGTCATGGCACAGTTCCTGATAACCTATGATAACAAGCCGCCGCGTAACTACACTGCGCTTTATCAGCTTATGAAAAGTTGGAACGCCGTCCGTCTTGCTGACTCGGTATGGCTGGCGAACCTACAGGGACCTGCTCCCGTTATCCGCGACATCGTTATTGGCAAGTTGCAGTTTAATGATCTCGTTGCGGTCGTGGAGTTGAAGCATGGCGCGGACTGGGCAACCATCCACGCATCTCCCACAGCAACTGCTTGGCTGTCGAACAACCTATTGCCAGGGCAGATAGCAGCATAACCAAGGGGCCGCGTTGAGCGGCCCCTTGCACTCATTGATGCGCCATCTTCAGCGCCATTGGCGCTGAAGATGGCTGCAACAAAAATCGAACTCGGCCAAATAGCAGTGCAAGCACTTCTCACCGCGATACCGAGGCACTTCGCGAATCGCAATTTTCGACTATGCCCAACACTAACCAAATGACGTTACGATGTCAATATATTTTTACCTATTTGGTTATGATTTTACGCGCCGAGCGGAGTGTTTCAGTTTGAATTTCGTTGACAGCCCTATCGCAATCCAGCCACCGTTCCGATATGCTTAGCGCAAAGCATAGGAGATTATCTTGGCAAAAGGACTTTATCGGACTTCAACCCCAGAAACCGGCGCAGAATATGCGCACGTTCATTATGACAATGTAGCGGCACTCGCTTCGATACCGCGCGCGCTTTACGAGGATAAGCGCTACCAGCCGTCATACGACGAGCTTCCGACAAAAGAAGAATATGAGGCAGCCAAGGCCTAAACGCCCACGCAGCGAAAGGCGATCTTTTCTCTGGGCTTGATGTCGAGCGCCTTCTTACAGAGCAAGAGCAGTCTAGTTTACCCCAAGCATAAATTATCACTTTATACTGGGATCTAAGCACAAAAGTTCATATTAAAAAGCTGGCCCATTGGCAGCGGCTCCAAAGCCGCGCGGACCATACTAGAAGGCAAAATAAAACCCCCAGAACCAAAGTTCTGGGGGTGCCTACGGTAAACCGTAGGAGTAGATTTTGAGATATTTTTATGCTCTACAACCAAGTGGTTGTCAAGGGGGTACACAGGGTGTCGAAAGAACGCGTGGCCGTATATATTGATGGTTTTAACCTATATCATGCGATCAAAGATTTGCAAAAGCCACACCTTAAATGGTTGAATGTTAAGCGTTTGGCTCATCTTTTGATAAAGAAAAACACGCAAGAAATAGCAATTGTTCGCTACTTTTCCGCGTATGGTAATCATTATAGCAATACCAATTTAGTTCATCGCCTTACGCGACATCGTTCATATGTTAAAGCACTCGAAGCGAAGGGTGTTGATGTCCAAATAGGAAACTTCGCAAAGCGTGATATGCAATATAGTTCGGGTCGGAGCACCTACTACCGAGCCAAATGGCGACGATATGAGGAAAAACAAACCGACGTTGGTATCGCCGTTCATCTTGTGAATGACGCCCATATGAATCGGTTTGATCGCGCACTAGTTATCTCTCTTGATACGGATATGCTACCGGCTTTTAAAATCATGCAAGCGGAGTTTCAGAATAAGCCACTGGTTTGTGTAGCCCCTCCAAGCAGGCCACATCATCGTGACATACAAAATTTAGGTATAGAGTTGGCAAGTATAAAAGCGTCCCAGCTGGAAAAGTCACTATTTGGTAAGCGCGTGGTTTTGGGTGGGCGCGTCGTTGCGAGAAGGCCGAAGGCTTATGATCCGCCTGCATAATTCAAACTGAGACACGACCCGCCCATAAGATGATTTCCCCTTTTCTGGTGTCTTCGCTATGGGACGAGGATGTCGCGCGTCATTCTTTTCAACAAGCCTTATGGCGTCTTGCCGCAATTTACCGACACGGGAACCGCCGGTTCGCCGCGCCCGACCTTGTCCAACTTTATCGACGTGCCCGGGGTCTATCCCGCGGGCCGGTTGGATATGGACAGCGAAGGGCTGATGATCCTGACCGACGACGGACGGTTGCAGGCCCGCATTTCCGATCCGCGGTACAAGCTGCCCAAAATCTACCGCGTTCAGGTTGAGGGCACGGTTTCCGATGATGCGCTCGTCCAATTGCGGCGCGGTGTGCAGTTGAAGGACGGGATGACATTGCCGGCCGAGGCAGAGCGCATTGCCGACCCGCAGCTTTGGCCGCGCGATCCGCCCATCCGCGTGCGCCAGACCGTGCCCGACAGCTGGATACAACTTATCATCCGCGAAGGCCGCAACCGGCAAGTGCGCCGCATGACCGCCGCGGTTGGCCACCCGACATTGCGGCTTGTGCGCCACGGCGTTGGCGATTGGACGCTGGATGATCTTGCCCCCGGCAGCTGGCGCGAGGTCTGACGCACGGAATTAGCCCGCCGGGCGCGGCACGCGCTTGCCCTTGGTCCGGCTCGTCAGATGAAATTGGCCGCATCGGTCGCAGCGGTAATGGCGCAGCGTGATTGTCGCTGCCGTCATGGCGGCCATGGCATCCGCCTCCGCCGCGTAAGCTGCCTTTCTTCGGCAAATGCTCAGCCGCGTGCGCAAATCAATCTTCGCCTTCGAACGCGATGCACCCCATGTTGCACAGCTGCGTCAGCAGGTCGATCGCCGCGTCCACTGACGCAAGTGCGGTGTCGAGGACCAAGGCATCTTGCGCGCACAGTTTCCGCGCCAGATCCGCTGTTTCCGCGCCGCAGTCAAAGCATGCGCCGTCGGCAAAGAACATCACGGCATCCGCGCCATCGCCCACAAATGCCAACCGGCTGGCCGGATTGCGCGACAGCAGGGCCTGATCGGCAATAGATTGTCGCACATCGTCCGCGTCAACGGGGGTTTCCGGTTGCCAGTCCATTTCGGCATATTTGGGCGTGCTGTTGAACATGCCGAACCAACGGGCAAAGGCGCGCGGGTCGGCAAGCGAATCGAGCGTCATCCGGTGCAAGCGGGCCAAGGCGTCGGGCATGATCTCACCCGGGTTGGCCTGCCCTGCCAAATCCGGATCGCGGTACAAATCATCCTCGGGAATTTGCTCAAGCATATCATCGACAAAATGCCCCAGCAGGTCGGCGCGCGACGGCGCACGGAAACCAACCGAATAGGTCATGCAGTCCGAACCGACCGCAACGCCATTATGCGCGATGCCCGGCGGGACATAGAGGATGTCGCCGGGTTCAAGCACCCATTCTTCGGTCGCTTCAAATTCTGCGAGCAGCTTTAGGTGTTCATGCGGCACCAGCGGGCTATCGGCGTCGCAATGCGGCCCAATCTGCCAACGGCGGCGGCCGTGGCCCTGAATCAGGAAAACATCATATTGGTCGAAATGCGGACCAACCCCCCCTTGGTCCGCGGCAAGGCTGACCATGACATCGTCAATCCGCCAGTTGGGGATGAACCGGAACGGCGCGATGAGGTCGGCCACCATCGGCACATGGTGATCGACCGCCTGCACCAGCAAAGTCCAATGTGATTCACCAAGGCTGCCCAAGCGATCCTCATGCTGCGGCCCCTGCTCCATCTCCCAGCCCTTGGCGGTCTGGCATATCAGGCGCGACTCCACTTCTTCTTCGCAGGCGAGACCGGCAAGCTCATCGGGCTCAAGCGGGTTTTGCCAATTGCGCCACGGGTTGCGGATAAGCAGCGGCTTTTTCTGCCAATGGTCGCGCAAGAAGCTGTCTGTATCGAAGTTTTCCAATTCCATTCCCACCCGCTGTGCATTCGCGCGGCAGAAAGCAAGTCCTGATGGCGCATAAGTGACCAAGGAAGTTACCGATAGGCCGATTGCGGAACATATGCGACGCGCTGGGGTTTTGCTGGTCAAGGAGTATTCAATGGCCAATATTCTCGACATATCTGGGAAACCGTTGCCGCCACGCAAACAATCGCAACGGCGATTGCGCGCACAGGATATGCGTGACCTGCTGAAAGTCCTGATCGTGCTGATGATTGTCATCGCGGGCTATTTCATCTTCGCGCCCGCCAGCGAAGCCACACGGGCAACGGATGTCGGCAACGAACGGAATATGCCCGCAGGTTAAAAGCTTGCACTTGCGGCCGTTCGCGGCTTAACCCCGCAAACGATGTTGAAACGCCTATATGATTGGATGATGGAAAAGGCTGGGCACGCCCATGCCGAACGCTGGTTGTTCCTGTTTTCCTTCATCGAAAGCTCATTCTTCCCCATACCACCGCACCCGCTGCTTGGGTTGATGTGTCTGGCGCGCCCGGACAAAGCGTTGCGCTATGGGGCGATTTGTACCTTGGCCTCCGTCATGGGCGGGCTCTTTGGCTATGCCATTGGCTATTTTGCGTATGAAACCATCGGCACGGCGCTGCTGAAAGCGCTTGGACTGTGGGACAGCTTTCCTGCCGCCGCTTGCTATCTGCGCGAATTTGGCGCGGAGATTATTTTGATCAAGGGCGCGACCCCCATTCCGTTCAAGCTGCTGACCTTGACCGCAGGGTTCATCAAAATGGACCTGTTCACCTTCATCTGGGCCAGCGTGTTGAGCCGGGCATTCCAGTTCATGCTGGTCGGATTTTTGTTCTGGAAATTCGGACGCCCAATCAAGGCATTTATCGACAAATATCTGGCGTGGGTCACCGCCGCGTTTCTGGTGTTGGTCGTCGGCGGATTTTTTGCGTTCACGATGCTGGCTGGTAATGGTGCGCGCAAAACGGATGCCTGCTCGAACGTCACAACGATTGAAGCACGTTAGCACCGCCACACACGGGTTATTTAAAATATTGGGAAGCAGACATGGACAGAAGCTCACGCAGAATCGTCACCTTCATCGCGGTCGTCACCATCATTGTCATGGCCGCCATGGCCACGCGCTCTTATCTCGACGCGGACCAGAGCACGGCAGCAGCGCCGGTTGAGACCAATGATGATGCCGCTACGGAAGCACCAAAGCGGCAGCCCACTGAAAATATGACCGACACAAGCGCCGAAATGCCCGTTGCCGAACCGGAAATCGAAGAAGTGCCGGCCATCACTGGCGAACCGTCAATGACGTTTGAAAGTGAAAACAGCGAGGCGCGTGAATCAGCTTCGCTGGAAAATGACGAATAAGGTCCGTTAACGCGCGAACAAATTTGCGTCGTCGGCGAATGCCTTGAATTCCAGTGCATTGCCGCTTGGGTCATAAAAGAACATCGTCGCCTGTTCGCCAATTTCGCCTTTAAAACGGACATGGGGTTCAATGCCAAAGCTTATGCCTGCGGCCGTGACACGTGCGGCCAACAATTCCCATTGCTCCATCGTTAGCACCACTCCAAAATGGGGCACGGGAACATCATGGCCATCCACCGGATTATGCGTCGAAACGGATCGCGCATTGGCATCGAGATGCGCGACGATCTGATGTCCGAAAAAGTCGAAATCGACCCAATGATCGGATGCGCGCCCTTCGGGGCAACCCATGATTTCGCCGTAAAAGCGCCGCGCTTCGGATAAGTCACGGACGGGAAAGGCCAAGTGGAAGGGGCGTAAGCTCATTTTGATGTCACCGGTTTTGGAAGGGGTTGATCGGAAATATCGACGTTAGCGAGTTCCTGCGACATTTGCATCGCGCATTTGTGGATTGTTGCCGGATCGCTTGGGCGCTGAAATTCGGCTTTCGCCGCTTCGGCCATGGCAACCGCCACCAACTCACGGGGTTGGCCGCTTTGTTCGGTGATGCGGCTGCCGACAATGCCGGCCCACCGTTTGCCCGATTGCCCGACATTGGGCAGATCGGACGGCGCGGTGCCAAGCCGCTGTCGCTCCGCCAAGGTCGCGAGGGTGGCAACACAGGCGATATCCGACTGATGCGTTTCAGTCAGGGCGGATGGCGCCGAAAGCGCGAGCGCATACACAAAAATAATCATGGCGATGAATTAGCATCGAAAGCCTGAACCGCAAGCAACGACGTTTTTGTGCGATTGCAATTGTCATATATGGTGGGCAAAAGCGCGCCATGCAGAAATTATCGGCTTTGCTCGGAAAGTTTCCCCGTTGGACGGCGCTCGTGGCGGGTGCAGCGTCGGCTTATGGTTTTGAACCATGGGGGCTGTGGCCGCTAACGCTCATCTGTTTCGCCTTGCTCATTCAGCTGATAAGCCAAGCGCCCAGCACCAAGCGCGGGTTCATGCTCGGCTGGCTTTTCGGGGTAGGGCATTTCACCTTTGGCAATCAATGGATTGCTGTGGCCTTCACCTTTCAGGCGGCGATGCCGATCTGGCTGGGTTACATCGCGGTATTCGGGCTGGCGCTATATTTGGCGGTGTATCCCGCCTTAGCTGCGGCCGGAGCCCATTGGATCAATCACCGCACGACGAATGCCCTTCGTGATCCCGGCGGAGATGACGGAAAGATCAGGCCCACAGCCACCCTCCACCTCATCTTGGCCTTTGCTGGCTTGTGGATCATCACCGAATGGCTGCGCAGCTGGGTGTTCACCGGCTATGTCTGGAACCCGCTCAGTGTAATTATGGTCTCCATGCCCCCGCTGGTTGAGGCGGCGACCTCCATTGGGACCTATGGGTTATCAGGTCTGCTATGCCTAACGGCCGGCGCAATCGCCTATTTTCTGGGAGATTGGCTGCGGGCCATCCGTGACCATTGGAAAGACGGCAGTTGGCTCACATATTTCATGGGTGGCTTGCTGCTATTCGCGTTTGGTTGCGCAGTGCTCTTTTCCAAATTCGCGCCATTTGGTCAGGAATCGAATTACGGGGCCCCAGATGACGTCCCCACCCTGATCACCATCGCGCAACCCAATATCAGCCAAGCCGACAAATATGCGCCGGGCTATGACGCGATCAACTTTGCCAAGCTGGCGATGAACAGCCGCCCGATGCCCGATCAAGGCCCGCGCCTGATTTTATGGCCAGAGGCCGCTATTCCGGATTATTTGGAAGATGGCTATCCCTATCGTTATTATCAGGGCCAGCCGGGCGAAAGCGCGTTCGGCGCGCGGGTGCGGCTGACGACGCTGATGGGTGACGGCGATGTTTTGGTCACGGGCGCAAACCGGCTGGTGATTGAAAAGGGCCAATTGGTCGCGGCGCGCAACAGCGTTTCGGCGATGGACGCGAACGGCAATATCTTGGGCCATTATGACAAGGCGCATCTTGTCCCTTATGGCGAATATCTACCACTGCCGTGGTTGCTGCGGCCTTTGGGCTTGGCGCGATTGGTACCCGGCGACCTCGATTTCTGGCCCGGTCCCGGGCCACAGACGATGACAGTCAATCTGAACGGCAAGCCCGTTAAAATCGGCATCCAGATTTGCTATGAAATGATATTCTCGGGCCAAGTTACCGACCGCAAGAACCGGCCAGACTTCATCTTCAATCCATCGAACGACGCGTGGTTCGGCACCATCGGCCCGCCACAGCATTTGGCGCAGGCACGTCTTCGCGCGATAGAGGAGGGCTTACCCGTCGTGCGCGCCACACCAACCGGCATCAGCGCCGTCATTGATGCGAACGGCCGGATCATCAAAAGCCTGCCGCTGGGAACATCTGGCCGGATCGACGCAGTTGTGCCGCAGGCCAAGGCGCCAACATTGTTCGCACGCTTCGGAAATATGTTGCCGCTCGGCTTTGCAGGGCTGCTCATCGCTTGTGCGCTGTTACCGCTTGCCCGCCGCGCGCGTTCTCGCTAAGGGCGAAAATCGATATAAAGAAATCTTTATACGCAGACACAGCCAACAGACTGGAACAACCATGCGCGCAAATTACCTTTTCACTTCCGAATCCGTGTCCGAAGGGCACCCAGACAAGGTTTCGGACCAAATCTCCGACGCCATCGTCGACCTATTTCTTTCCAAAGACCCCGAAGCCCGCATCGCGTGCGAAACGCTGACCACGACTCAGTTGGTCGTGCTTGCCGGCGAAATCCGTTGCAAAGGCGTCTATGAAGATGGCGCATGGGCACCCGGCGCGCAGGAAGAAATCGAAGCCACCGTTCGCCGCACCGTGAAAGAAATCGGTTACGAGCAGGATGGTTTCCATTGGAAAACATTCCGCTTTGAGAACAATCTGCACGGCCAATCCGCGCATATCGCGCAAGGCGTTGATGCATCGGGTAACAAGGATGAAGGCGCTGGCGATCAGGGCATCATGTTCGGCTATGCTACCGACGAAACGCCTGATCTGATGCCGGCAACGCTCTATTACAGCCACAAGATTTTGGAGCGTATGGCCGCTGACCGCCATTCCGGCGCAGCCCCGTTTCTTGAACCAGACACAAAGAGCCAGGTTACCCTGCGCTATGAAGGCAGCTTGCCCGTCGCCGCAACCGCTGTCGTCGTCTCGACGCAGCATGCTGCGGGTTATGACAAAGGTGACAAGGAAGCTGAACTGCACGCTTATGTGCGCAAGGTTGTGGCCGACGTAATTCCGCCGGTGTTGCTGCGCGACACGGTCTATCACATCAACCCGACCGGCAGCTTTGAAATTGGCGGCCCTGACGGTGACGCTGGTCTGACGGGTCGCAAGATCATTGTCGATACCTATGGCGGCGCAGCGCCCCATGGCGGCGGCGCGTTCAGCGGCAAGGACCCCACAAAGGTTGACCGCTCGGCGGCTTACATCACACGCTATCTGGCGAAGAATATCGTGGCCGCTGGTCTTGCGACCCGCTGCACCATCCAGCTCGCCTATGCGATTGGCGTTTCAAAGCCACTTTCGCTGTATGTCGATACGCATGAAACCGGCACGGTTGGCGACGACAAGATTGAAGCTGCGATCATGAACATCGAAAAGCTGGGCGGACTTACCCCGCGCGGCATTCGCACGCATCTTGGCCTCAACAAGCCAATCTATCGCAAGACTGCGGCTTATGGACATTTCGGACGCAAGCCCGAAGGTGATTTCTTCCCGTGGGAACGCACCGACCTTGTCGAAGATTTGAAGGCAGCTCTCGCCTGATTAGACTTGCAGCGTGGCGGCTGAAAGTTTAGCCGCCACCGCTATGACTGCGAACAAGCCCGGAGACCCTACGACACTGAACCGCCTATATGGCCGTTCAAAGGGTAAGAAGCTGCGTGTCGAACAGGCTGATCTGGTCGACAATCTTCTGCCGCAAATTTCGGTGCCGGAAACGGGCGAGCTGGGCAGCATGCAATTGTTCGGCGACAATCGCCCCATGCACTTTGAAATTGGTTTTGGCGGCGGTGAGCATCTGGCGTACCGCGCCGACCTTTTACCCGACCACGGATTTATCGGCTGCGAACCGTTCATGAACGGGGTCGCGCAGGCGCTGTCGCATGTGCGTGAAGGCGCGCTGCGCAATGTGCGTTTGCACATGGGCGACGCGCTGGAGATTTTGCGCCGTGTACCCGACCAGTCGCTTTCCTTCGTCTATCTGTTGCATCCCGACCCTTGGCCCAAAGCGCGGCATGTGAAGCGCCGGATGATGAACGATGGTCCGCTTGATCTCATCCACGCAAAATTGAAACCCGGCGGGGAATTCCGGTTCGGCACGGATCACCCCATATATGTGCGCCACGCCCTCATGGTCATGCAGCGCCACCGGCACCAATATAACTGGCTGTGCGACGCTGCAGCCAACTTCCAAAGCCGGCCCGGCGGTTGGCCCGAAACGCGTTATGAAGCCAAGGCACGCCGTTTAGGGCATGAAGTCTGGTATTTCCGTTATCAGCGCAAACCGGATTAAGCAGCCAGCGGCAAAACATTCGACGAAATCGGCGAAGCGTTCGACGAGAAACGGTAGGCGTGGTGCAACCGGCGGAAAATCCGGTATGAAAGGCTATGGAGAACGTCACGTCGCGAAAAGCACTGATTGGCCACCAGATGGCTTTGCTTACCATCATTGGGTTTTGGGCTTTTTACGCGCTCATCCTGTCACTGCGCGCGGCTTTGCTCGATTTTCCAGCGCAGACGGTGCTGTTTGAACGGCGCCTCATGGTCGCGCTGGTGGGCGTATTGGTCACCTGGATTTTATATTGCGGTCTGCGCATGGCGGACCGGCGATCGCTGGGTTTCCGCGTCAGCGTCGCGTTTCTGGGCGCAATTCCCTATGCCATCGCCCTTGCGTCGGCAAATTTCTATATCTTCAACCTGTATGATCCGATCAGCCTTTTTAAAGACCCCAGCGTCGGGCGCAGTTTTGAAGATTTAAAGGCGCAATTGGGGCTGTCCTTCTGGCAAGAAATCGCCGACATTTCTGTCACCCATTATTTTTTCCTGATCGCATGGAGCTCGCTATATGTCGCCATAGGCTATGCGCGCGAGGTGCGCGAAGCCGAACGCAAAACATCCAGATTTGCGCAAGCGGCACAAGATGCCGAACTGCGATCGCTGCGCTATCAGGTCAATCCG